>JAYEFQ010000064.1:0-16926 GCA_034658655.1 Bacteroidota bacterium | reverse complement strand
AATCTTGAATTAAGCGGCGTTGTCTCAACATTTTGAGGAATTTCCACCGGTTCACCATAAACTTCTGAGGAAGAAGCAAAGAAAACCCTTTTTACGCCAATATTTTTAGATATCGATAAGATATTATCAATTCCATGAATATCATGCAATACATTAACTGGATGATCTTGAGTTCGTTTCACGCCAACAACTGCAGCGTAATGAAACACGTAATCGAAATGAAATGCAAGCATAATTTCTACCATTTCATCTTTATCATTTACATCACTTTTAATAAAGCGGTAATTATTTGTAGCTTTAGGTAGTTTTCCTATGTGTCCAGTACTCAAGTCATCAACGACAACAACATAATTATCTTTGTCTTGAATTAACCGTTCAGCAAGTGCACTGCCAATAAATCCTGCTCCACCGGTTACCAATATCTTCCGTTTGTATTTACTAATATCTTCCATTATAGTATTATGTATGAAATGCTAAAATATAGCTTGCCGAAAGATACATATTTACTTGTGAAAATCAGAATAAAAACGGCACAGAATTAATTTGTCATAAAATCCCGATACGATTTTAAGACATTAATCACGCCGATAGACATCAAAGTGGTTTCCTGCAACACATTGATAAACAACACACTTGCTTTAGTCGAGTCTTTTCCTTTTTTGATACGTTTGAGTTGTTCCTTTTTTAAACATTCCATTTTCTTATATAGAAAATCCTGTTGTTCTTTAACATGATCAATTGCAGAAAAATCACCTTTCATAATCATATCGCGACACGCTTGATGCAAGGGAGTATAAATTTGGATTAGCTCTTGTATAGCAGCTTGCTGAGCCTTAGAAAATGGCTTGTGATTATTTGCAATGTGTTCATAAACAGGCTCTGCGATAAATCTTAAGCTATGTGCACTTTCCCTAAGGTAGTCTATTACTTGCACATAATACATACTAGCATTAACATCTTCCTCGTCAAGTTTTCGGATAATCTGATAAATATTATCCTTTAAGGCCTTAGTACTTTTATTAATTACTTTAACTTTTTTCAAGGATTGCTTTGCACTCTTTCTATCGAATTTCATTACAGCATCTAAACTCATAGAAAACTGTTCCAAAATATCTGCAAGGTTAATATTCACATTGTCACGACACTCTACTTTAAAAGAGCGATCAGTTTTATATAGATCTTTAGCATCACTCTCTTTTTTATCGCGATTTTTTTGCGACCGATACGTTCTATATATTACAAGCGCAGCAACGAGCACTAGGATAAATATTCCAACTACACCACCAAAGTTTATAATTAATAATAAAATAAATGCAACTGTAAAGGCAGAAAATGCGGTTAAAAACCAACCACCAATAATTGAAATCACTCCATTTATCCGATACACAGCACTTTCTCTTCCCCAAGCACGGTCAGCAAGTGATGTACCCATTGCGACCATGAATGTTACATAAGTTGTAGATAAAGGAAGTTTTAAGGAAGTACCAATTGCAATTAGCACACTTGCAACAACTAAATTTACAGATGCTCTAACCATATCAAAGGCAGGACGATCTTTTATAGCCATTGCCTCAACTGTGGGGTTAGGCTCAAATTGTTTACTCACTTTACGTTTAATCGCTGCCGGCAATATTTGTGATGCTACACTTGATATGGAAACACTTGTACGTACCATTCCTCTGGCAAGCTTAGAAGCCTGAAAGCGCTCTTCTCCTTCATCTTGACGAGACAAATCGACAGAGGTTTTAACAACACGCCTAGCCTTTTTGGAAAACCAAAGCGTTACTGCCATAATTATCCCTGCAATAATCAGAAGATAGGTTTGTGCTTGTACTGGCTCAGTTAAGAAATCCGTTCTTAACATAGAGGGGTCACTGCCGGATGCAATAAAGTTTTGATAAGAATCCAAACCTGCTAGTGGGACACCAATAAAATTCACCAAATCATTTGATGCAAAAGCCATTGCAAGCCCCATAGTACCGACGAGAACAATAAATTTGAGAATATTAAACTTAAATAAGCTATATAAAAGTTGCAAAAGTAGTGTCCAAAACACAAAACTTCCACCAAGAATTAATAATGTATTATCAGCAACCCAAGTTTTTACTTCCGGGGTCATAAATGGGGCATTCTTTATTCCTTTTGCAATCATAAAGAAAGAAATTGCTGTAAGTGCCAGACCACCAAAAAGCCCACCAAAATATTTTATGCGGTTTTCAAAGTTAAACGAGAACAGAAGTCGCGATAAATATTGAACGATTGCCCCTATGGTAAATGCAACAACAACCGAAAGCAATATACCCAGAATAATTGCCAATGCTTTTTGTGTATTAATATATTCGCTTAGACTTAATGCGTCAGCATCCTGACTGATTTTTATGAGTGACATAGCAACAGCAGCACCGAGCAATTCAAAGACAATCGAAACCGTCGTTGAAGTAGGCATTCCAAGACTATTGAACGTGTCAAGTAGGATGATATCTGTTAGCATTACGGCTAAAAACATAAACATGATTTCATCAAAGAAAAAATGCTCGGGATGGAAAATCCCTTTTCTTGCAACCTCCATCATGCCACCAGAAAACACTGCACCCAAAATAATTCCAATAGAGGTAATAATCATTAAATTCCTAAACCGGGCAGTTCTTGATCCAATTGCAGAGTTAAGAAAATTCACCGCATCATTACTTACACCTACGACTAAGTCGGTGATAGCCAGAGCAAAAAGGACAATAATTATAATTAAAAAAACAGTCATATACCATGTACTTTGTTAGACATCAAACTTAACAAACCATAACTTGGCTAATGTTAAGTTAATATTAAATCTACTCATATATTTTCATCTCAAATTTACAATATCTTAACTTAATTCAAATTAAATTTGGACACTAATTTATTAACATTGCACACATTTTAGGATTTATACCGATGTAGAATACTGGAATTTTTGATTTTAAAGTGTATTACATGCAATTTGGATTACTAGAAATACTTAGATTAATCGGATCTATAGTCTTGTTTCTTTTTGGGATGCGCATGATGAGTGAGGCATTGCAAAAAGCAGCAGGACACGGCATGCGTAATATCTTAAGGAAAATGACTAAAAATCATTTCACAGGGATAGCATCCGGATTTTTCCTCACTGCATTAATACAATCCTCCTCAGCGAGTACAGTAATGTTCGTGAGTTTTGTTAACGCCGGACTACTCAGCTTTACAGAAAGCATATCACTAATTATAGGCGCAAACATTGGGACAACGATTACCAGTTGGCTCGTTGCTGTATTGGGTTTTAAGTTTGACATTGTCATGCTATGCCTTCCACTCATTGCAATTAGTTTCCCCTTTGTTTTTTCGAAGAAAAACAAATTTAGAACATGGGGAGAAGTAATTATTGGCTTTAGCTTGCTTTTTCTTGCTTTAGATTTTCTGAAAGCTGCAGTCCCAGACATTAATAACAATCCACATTTACTTGAGTTTCTTTCAAATTATCAAATGGAAGGCTTAGGCAGCATCCTGATTTTTGTACTTGCCGGATTTCTCTTAACACTTATCATTCAATCATCAAGTGCAACGCTTGCACTAATTGTTGTTATGTGCGGGGAAGGTTGGATTGGCTTTGAACTTGGTGTTGCGATGGTAATTGGAGTAAATATGGGAACAACAATAACTGCTAATATTGCCGCACTTATTGCAAATCGTGATGCAAAAAAAGCAGCAATAGCACATAGCATTTTTAATATTTTCGGAGCAATACTTGCTGTGGCTTTCTTTTCCCAAATTGTAAGCCTAAGCGATTGGGTTACAATTAAAATCGACTCAAAATCAGCGCTTGAAAACACAGCTGCAATCCCAATAGGACTAGCAATTTTTCACACATTGTTCAATTTATTATCTGCGATGGTATTTGTCTGGTTTATTAAAGGATTTGCTAAAAATCTAAACAAAATTTTCCCATCGCATCAATCTCGTCGTGGGTTAAGATATATTAACACCGGACTACTAGCCACTTCAGAGCTATCTCTAATGCAAGCTAGAAAAGAAATGCTCAATTTTGGAAATCAATCCCGACAAATGTTTAATTTGGCAAAACAAGCATTTCAAAGTGCCGATAAATCAGACATCCAATCGCTTTTCAACTCAATTTCCTCGCAAGAAGAAGCAATGGACAAACACGAAGTTGAAATTGCAAAATACCTCGCAAAGGTTTCAGAAAATGATTTGTCGCTTAATTCTGCAAGACAAGTGCGATCATTAATGAAAATCAATGATAATATTGAAAGCATTGCTGATGATGCGTATAATATGGGGAGATTGGTTTATCGTAAATCAGAACAACGCATCTGGTTCACCCCTGAATTACGACAATCTGTCAATGAAATGTTTTTATTATTGGATAAAGCATTTGGGCTCATGCTTTTAAATCTTCAAAATGCATTGCGTGGAAAAATAATCCAATTGGATGAAGCTTACGAAATTGAGCATGAAATAAATTCGGCAAGAAACTTTTTGAAACAAGAAAACATTCAAAACATCAAAAAGAAAGAATATCGCTACCAAGCGGGAGTTATGTTTTTAGATCTGGTGTCAATCAGTGAAAATATGGCAGATCACATAATTAATATTTCAAAATCACTGAAAGATGCTGATAACAGCTAAGCATTTAGTGCGTCTGCACCGCTGGTAATTTCCAAAATTTCATTTGTAATTGCAGACTGACGTGCTTTATTATACTGTAAGGTTAATTCATGCAATAAGTCTGTAGCATTATCGGTTGCTTGATGCATGGCAGTCATACGGGCACCATGCTCGGCAGCGTTAGAATCAATTAAAGCTTTAAAAAACTGAATTTTCAACATTTTAGGCACTAAATCCCTGCCAATCGCTTGCTTTTCAGGCTCAAAAATATAATCTTTTAATTCTTGCTCTTCATCGGTATTCATTTCAAGGGGCAAAAAAGGTTCTGTCATCAATTCTTGAGTCGCAGCATTTTTGAAACTATTATAAACAATGCGAATAGCATCATATTCTCCGTTTTCAAATTCAGAAATCAAGTCATTTGCCATTTCTGAAGCTGTATCAAAATTTAAATCGTCGAAAATTTCTGTTTCTTTACGGACAATCGTATAAGGATATTTTTTTGCAATGTCTGCAGCTTTTCGTCCGACACACATCAAATCAACCGTTTTCTCATCATAATTTTCTTTGATAAAAGCCATTGCTGCTTTTACAGAATTCGCATTGAATGCACCGCACAAACCACGATTTGAAGCAATAATTACAACGAGTACTTTTTCAATTGGTCGAGATTGAATTAACTTAAAATGTTTATCATCAGCTAAGCTTGGCGCAATTTGACCAATAATGAAATGTAACTTATCAGCATAAGGTCTGAGTTGAATTACTTTATTCTGCGCCTTCTTCAACTTAGCGGCAGAAACGAGTTTCATGGCACTAGTTATCTGCCTTGTCGATTTGACGGAGGTAATACGGGTACGTATTTCTTTCAGGTTTGCCATGTTATTTTACTATTTTTTAAATTGCGAAGCCACTTCTTTGGCAGCATTTTCAAGCGTTGATTTAATTTCATCGGTTAATGCACCTTGGGACAATTCAGTCATAACATCTTCATGTTTGGCGTTCATGTACTCCAAAAATGCTTGCTCAAAATCTTTCACTTTATCCTCCGGAATATCTCTCAATAGCGCTTTTGTTCCACAATAAATAATCGCCACCTGATCAGATACTTTTACCGGAGTATATTGTGCTTGTTTCAGAATTTGCACATTTTTTCGACCTGCATCAATTATTGCAAGGGTTGCTTTATCAAGGTCTGATCCAAATTTAGAAAAAGCTTCAAGTTCACGAAACTGCGCCTGCGCAGTTTTTAATGGACTAGCAACTTTTTTCATTGATTTCACCTGAGCATTTCCTCCTACACGTGAAACAGAAATACCAACATTTACGGCAGGACGAAGACCTGCATTAAACAAATCAGACTCAAGGAAAATCTGTCCGTCTGTAATTGAAATTACATTGGTAGGAATATATGCAGAAACGTCACCTGCCTGTGTTTCAATAATTGGCAAGGCAGTTAACGACCCTCCTCCTTTTACTTTATCTTTAATTGATTCAGGAACATCGTTCATTTTCTGGGCAATCTCATCGGAGCTAATAATTTTGGCGGCTCTTTCTAATAAGCGTGAGTGCAAATAGAAAACATCTCCGGGATAAGCTTCACGACCCGGTGGGCGACGTAGTAACAATGACACTTCACGATATGAAACCGCCTGTTTAGAGAGGTCATCATAAACAATTAATGCAGAACGACCTGTATCTCTAAAATATTCGCCGATTGAAGCTCCAGCGTAAGGTGCATAAAACTGCTGCGCTGCTGGGTCTGATGCATTAGCTGCCACGATAATGGTATAATCCATTGCACCGTGTTTTTCAAGCGTATTTGCTATTCCTGCAACCGTTGAACCTTTTTGCCCGACAGCAACATAAATACAAATAACCGGCTCCCCTTTTTCAAAGTTTTCACGCTGATTAATAATCGTATCAATGGCAATGGCAGTTTTCCCGGTTTGACGGTCGCCAATAATTAATTCACGTTGCCCACGACCAATCGGAGTCATTGCATCGATCGCTTTAATTCCGGTTTGAAGTGGTTCGGTTACCGGCTCACGATAAATTACTCCAGGTGCTTTCCGCTCTAAAGGCATTTCATAAAATGGCCCTTCTAATTGACCTTTACCATCAATCGGATTACCAAGAGTATTCAATACGCGACCGAGCATTTTTTCACTCACTTGAATTGAAGCAATCCGCTTTGTCCGTTTTACAGAAGAACCCTCTTTTACTTCTTCTGAATGTCCAAGCATAACCACTCCTACATTATCTTCTTCAATATTCAGAACGATTCCCATGTCACCATTTTCGAATTCAATCAACTCGTTCGATTGTACTTTTGTCAATCCATAAATGCGGACAATACCATCTCCAACTTGCAATACGATACCGACTTCCTGAAGTTCAGCTTCAGCGTTGAAACCACTCAGTTGTTTTTTCAGTATTTCAGATACTTCTACCGGATTAATTTGAGACATATTCGATGTTTTATTTTGTTAAATTCTTATTTTACAATACGATTTCTTAAACTTGCTAATTGCGTTTTGACACTTGCATCGTAACGCAAGTCATCCATATCCAAAACAAATCCACCAATTAAATCGGGATTAATTTCAGTACTTACGTTAAGTGATTTCACATTTAGTGCCGTTTTCACTGTTTTTTCAATTTGTTCTTGTAACCCTTGATTTATTTCAATCACAGAAACCAATTTCAACTCACGAATTCCAAATTTCTCGCGATACATTGCCTCTACCCGACGGCACATAGCAATTAGATGCTCTTCTCGCCTATGATGAATGACAAGTTTCAAAAAATCAACAGAAATTTTATGAAATTGATTTAGATATACTGTGTCCACAAACTTCTTTTTTTCAGACATTTTCACCACAGGATTGCAAAGAAAACGAGTCAATTCAAAATTTTGTTTCAGATTATCAAATAAGATACGCATGTCACCAACAATAACATCTGTCACCTTTTGCTCTTCGGCATATTGGAAGAGGGCTTTTGCGTATCTAACTCCGATTTTACTGTAATCCATAAGCTATGCTTAATTTAATTCCACATCATCGAGAAGCTGATTAACCATTGCTTCTTGTTTGTTTTTATCCTCAAGTTCTGATTTTAATATTTTCTCGGCAATATCAATGGAAATCACAGCAACCTGCTGTTTTAATTCATTGATAGCAGCTTGCTTTTGTCCTTCAATTTCAGCTTTTGCATCGGTTTTCATTTTTGTCACCATTTTATCGGTTTCATCTTTCGCCTTTTGCATAAGCTGTTCCTTCATTTCGCGGGCTTCCGCAAAAATCTTGTCACGTTCTTGTTTGGTTTGTTCCATCATTTGCTCGTGGTCTAACTGAAGTTTTTTCATATCCTCACGTGCAATTTCTGCTTGTTTCAAGGCGTTTTCAATAGAGTCATTTCGTTTGTTTACCATTGACAGAATTGGCTTCCATGCAAAGATCCGCAACAAAACCAGTAAAATGATAAACACAAAAGTTGTCCAAAAAATCAGACCAATACCGGGACTTACAATATCCATATTGTTATGTTTTAAATTTCAAATTAAAAACACTGTTTTTTCGCAGCCTATCGCTGCGAAAAAACAGTTAAAAAATTTAATTTGCAACCAATAATGATACAACAACAGCAAAAAGTGCTACACCTTCAATAAGTGCTGCAGAAATAATCATTGCTGTTTGAATTTTACCGGCTGCTTCTGGCTGACGTGCAATGGCTTCCATTGCATTTCCACCAATTCTTCCAATACCGAGAGCGGCGCCAATTACTGCGAGTCCTGCTCCGATAGCTGCTAAAGATCCCATAATAGATAGTTTAAATTAAACAAAATCCTTCATTATTAATGATCACTTTGCACCGCCAATCCAATGAAAAGGCAGGACAAAAGTGTAAATATATACGCTTGAATAAAAGCAACTAAAATTTCGAGCACATCAATAAACAGAACAAATGGAACTGAAATTGCGCTCATACTAATTGCTTTAAAAATAAAAATCACAGCAACTAGGCTCATTACAATAATATGACCTGCAGTGATGTTTGCAAATAAACGAATCATCAGTGCAAAAGGCTTCGAGAGAATGCCTATAAACTCAACAACTGGCATAATTGGAATCGGAAATTTCAACCACCAGGGTACTCCAGGTGTATTAAAAATATGTTTCCAATATGTTTTAGAGCCACTAATATTCGTTGCAATCATAGTAAACAATGCAAGTGTTAATGTTACAGAAATATTTCCTGTTACATTTGCTCCACCAGGGAAGAAAGGCACTAAACCCAATAGATTATTAATCAAGATGAAGAAAAATACGGTTAAAATGTAAGGCAAATACCGTTCATACTTCTCACCAATATTTGGTTTTGCAATATCATCCCTTACAAATAAAATGAGTGGTTCCATAAATCCTTGCAACCCTGCAGGTTTTCCGGGGCGCTTTTTATATGCTTTGGCAACTGAAATAAATACTAAAAGCATGATTAGCGCCGTAACCAGCATGCCTGCAACATTCTTAGTCATAGAAAAATCCAAAGGTTTTTCATTGGTAATTACCGTTTTCCCTTTTTCCTCATCGTATGTTTTCTCGATTGTACCATGCTCATCTGTCACATAGATTTTCCCTTCATAAAGGAAGTAATGAACACCTTTTTTCGTTACAACATCGTGTCCATGATGAAATTTAGATGACATAAAACTCACAAGTTTCCCTTGGTGAATTAATATCACCGGCAGAGGTATCGAAACCGCATGATTGTCTCCAGACTTATCTGTATAATCTAAAATATGCCAATTATGATGGTCTTTAATATGATTTAACACAAAATCTGACACATTAAAATCCTCATCATGAGCTTCATTTTCATGAGGATCACTCGCAAAAAGCATTCCTGAAGCAAGCAATAAGCCCAAAAAAACCAGTATTTTCTCCTTCATAAAGATCATGAACCAAAGTTGATAAAAAAATTCATAAAAAAAAAGCCCTCAGGAATTTTTCACCTATTCTTCGGGCTCATCTTTAATTAAAATCAATAAACTACGCACTTCAATTGCCAAATAAATCATATAAATTATCATAAATTGAAGCACAAAAAACACATCTCTATTTTCTGGTTTTAACAAAACCGGCAACAAGTAAGTTGCTGCAAGTAGCATTTTTAGCATACTCAGTCCTCCAAAAATCAAAGCAGATAACGACGAATACTTTTTACGCAAGCTTACGAAAACCATAAAGCCTAAACCAGTTAGGGAAAACACAAAAACATGTCCAAAAACATGTCTCCAATCAGGCAAAGCATCTTGAATAAAAAACGATGACAGAAACTGTAATCCGAGAATAACTAGCCCTGCAACGGTCAAAATTAACCAAAATGAAATTATTTTATTTATTTTTCCCATTCTCATGCTGATTAACTTGCCGGATAACTATATATAATGCTAACCCAATTGCAAGTAGTGATAAAATTATTGTAAATACTGGGATTTCACGTGCTGCGTTTTGATCAATTCTATGTCCTAGCCAAGCACCTCCTCCGATAATTACACCCATTTCGATGACAATTCCGGAAAACTTAGCATAGGATTTTATTCCATCCGTAGTATTATTTTTTTTCTTTTCCATGTTTTGATGCAATTCCGGGTTGACCTGCATCCATTTGACAGGTTCCTGAGAAAATTGCATTTGGCTCAATGGCTAATTTTTTAGTAATAATATCTCCCTGAACCTTTGCACTTGACTTCAATGTGAGCAATTCATTCACTGAAATTTTTCCATCAATACTTCCACTCAACTCTGCATTTTTACATTGAATTTCTCCTTTAATTTTTCCGGGTCCCCCAATAACAAGTTTCCCTTGAGTTGTCAGATTCCCTTTCAGTTCGCCATCAATTCTGATGTCTCCATTAGATTGAATATCTCCTTGAATCGAAGTTCCTTCTCCGATAACATTTAGTCGGTTGTGTTCAACTTCCTGTGTTTTAGCCATAATCTTATTTTTTTATAACTTATGCAAAGATAATAATCTAATTTGCATTTTAAAGAAAAACCGAATAAAACCGCTTAAATACACAATGATGCAAGAATTTCTGTCATCTTATTATAATATTTCACTATTGTCCGAGAAACTCAAACTTTCAGGCAAGTTGAAAATATAATAAAGTAGAGATAAAAAAATCAAAGGAGTGAAAATATCATGGGCAGCGTTTAAAATAATTTGGAATAATTAAAAATAAATCACAACTTTGTAAGCTATTTTATTTTTAATTAAAAGTCAAAAAAATGTCTTACATATTTACATCCGAATCCGTTTCAGAAGGTCATCCTGACAAAGTCGCAGACCAAATTTCTGATGCAATTCTAGATGAGTTTCTAGCCTTCGACAATCAGTCAAAAGTTGCTTGTGAAACCTTAGTTACAACCGGTCAAGTTATAGTTGCAGGTGAAGTAAAATCAAACACTTATGTTGATATTCAGGAAACCGTGCGAAACGTTGTAAACAAAATTGGCTATACTAAAGGCGAGTACCGTTTTGATGGAAATTCTTGTGGTGTACTTACTACATTACACGAGCAATCACCTGATATCAATCGCGGAGTTGACAGAGTTTCCCCCGAGGAACAAGGTGCAGGTGATCAAGGAATGATGTTTGGCTATGCCTCTCGCGAAACCAATAATTATATGCCATTACCTTTGGATTTATCGCACAGGTTATTGCAAGAAATGGCTGCAATTCGTCGGGAAGGAAATGAAATGACATATTTACGCCCCGATTCAAAATCTCAAGTCAGTGTTGAATATGATGATAAACATAAAGCAATCAAAATTGACACGATTGTTGTTTCTACTCAACATGATGATTTTGTAAAACCAAAATCAAATAATAATGAAGATATCCAAAAAGCCGACAAAGAAATGCTCACCAAAATTCATGATGATGTTCGTGACATTTTGATTCCACGTGTAATTAAAGCAATGCCGGTGCGTATTCAAAGGTTATTTGATAAAGATTATACCTTATACGTTAATCCGACAGGGAAATTCGTAATAGGAGGCCCTCACGGGGATACCGGACTAACCGGACGAAAAATCATCGTGGACACCTATGGTGGTCGCGGAGCACACGGTGGGGGTGCATTTTCAGGAAAAGACCCCTCAAAGGTCGATCGATCAGCAGCTTATGCATCTAGACACATTGCTAAAAACATGGTAGCAGCAGGAGTTGCAGACGAAATCCTTGTGCAATTATCATATGCCATTGGTATTGCTGAACCAGTAAGTGTTTTTGTTGAAACTTATGGGACTGCAAAAGTTAAAATGACAGATGGCGATATCGCAAAAAAAATTCGTGAAATTTTCACACTTTCACCTTATGCAATTGAACAAAGGTTAAAGCTTCGAAATCCAATTTATTTTGAAACAGCATCATACGGTCACATGGGTCGTACACCACGAACAGTTATTAAAAAATTCCACAAAATTAACGAGCCAAATAATTTAAGACCTGTTGAAGTTGAATTATTCACATGGGAAAAGTTAGACCATGTAGATGTCGTAAGAAAAGCATTCAATCTCTAAACATTAGCATTAAGATTTGCAATTCAAAAAAATATTATTACTTTCGGCTATATGTTAGGAGGTTTTAATTTTTTCAAGCTCTTGTTATATCCAATTGCTCTGATTTATGGGACAGTTGTAGGTATTCGCAACTTTTTATATGAGAATAAAATATTAAAATCCAAGTCCTATAACATCCCAATTATTAGCATTGGGAATCTTGCTGTGGGCGGAACAGGAAAAACTCCACATGTTGAGTACATTATTTCTTTGTTAAAAAATGATTTCCGTATTGCAATGTTAAGTCGTGGATACAAACGAAAAACAAAAGGATTTCGACTTGCAGAAGAAAATGACAACGCATCAACAATTGGAGATGAACCATATCAAATCGAACAAAAATTTGGGGCTGACATCTGTGTTGCAGTGGATGCAAATCGCCAAAGAGGAATAGAAAATCTATTGGAGGAAGAAACTCTTAATGCAATCATCTTAGACGATGCGTTTCAACATCGAAAAGTACATGCCGGACTCAATATTTTATTAACAGAGTTTCACAGGCCATTTACAAAAGATCATTTTTTACCTTTTGGAAGGCTTCGGGAATCTCATCATGAACACCGAAGGGCACATATTATTATTGTTACAAAATGTCCCCAAAATATGAAACCCATCGAAAAGCGGATAATTGATAAAGAAATAAAAATATATCCGTTTCAATATTTATTCTTTACATCACTCGAATATGGTGATTTAACCAATGTTTTCGACCCCACAGACAAAATAAAACTTTCAGATATCTCACAAAAACATGCTGTTGGAGTATCAGGAATTGCAAACAACAAACATTTTAGGTCAAAAATTCAAGCCGAAACACTTTCTCTGAAACATATGAGTTATATGGATCACCATTATTACTCAGCTCGAGATATTCAAAAAATACAAACAAACTTCAATCAAATTCGAGATAATAATAAAATAATAATCACCACGGAAAAAGATGCTGTCAAATTAAAAAATAATAATAATTGGGATAATTCCGTAAAAAAATATGTATATTACCTTCCAATAAAAGTTGTCTTTTTAGGCAATGAAGAACAGGAAGACGAATTTAAACAACAAATTATAAAATATGTTAAAACAAATCGAAGGTACAGTAAACTTTATAAAGGGCAAAACCTCAGTTCAACCTGAAGTAGGTATAATTCTGGGCACTGGGCTAGGTGGCTTGGTTGACGAAATTGATATCACAGATTCATTATCTTATGAAGATATCCCCAACTTTCCGGTAAGCACTATTGAAGGGCATTCAGGACGTCTGATTTTTGGTCATTTAAATGGGAAAGCTATTGTCGCAATGCAAGGTCGCTTTCATTATTACGAAGGATATGACATGAAAAAACTAACTTTCCCAGTTCGTATTATGAAATTTCTGGGAATCAAGTATTTGTTTGTTAGCAATGCCAGCGGAGGTGTTAATCCCGACTTTGAAATCGGTGATTTAATGTTAATTAATGATCACATCAACTTATTGCCAAATCCATTAATCGGTAAAAACGAAAATGATTTGGGGCCACGTTTCCCTGACATGAGTAAAACTTATGATCAAAGCCTGATTGAAAAAGCAAAATCTATTGCGAAACAACATGGCATCAAACTCCAAGAAGGTGTTTACACGGCAACCAGTGGTCCGACTTTTGAAACACCATCTGAATACAAGTATTTCCGCATTATTGGCTCTGACACTGTTGGCATGAGTACTGTTCCAGAAGTAATTATTGCCAGACACATGGAAATCCCAGTATTTGCAATCTCAATTATTACAGATTTGGGAGTTCCTGGGAAAATTGTGGAAATTTCTCATGAAGAAGTGCAAAAAGTTGCCGTAAAAGCGGAAAAGAAAATGACATTGTTGATGAAAGCTATGATGGAAACATTGTAACACCGATTATGAACGCATTATAAAAGCCCAATCCGATTATTTCAGATTGGGCTTTAATTTTGAGGTACCTGGCGGAGTCGAACCGCCGTGCATGGTTTTGCAGACCACTGCCTAACCACTCGGCCAAGGTACCATTTCAAGATTGGCAAAGGTAAAAAACTTTTTTATAATCCCAAAACCTAAACGCATTCTTAATTTGAGTTTTCAATCGTTCCTCCCAATTCCAACAAACATTGCTTGCATAGGCAGTCAGCATAGTTTGCACGAATTTCCTGACTAATTTTCTCTGGCAACACAATACTCAAACACCAACAACTTTCATTGTGATGACAAAAGAACTCAGCTTGACAACGAGGACATATCTTTTTAATTTTCGCCATTATCAAATAGACTTACACTAACGGATTGAATTTGTCCACCCATGGGAGGATGCATTTTTTTAATTTTCAAACGAACGGTTTCGATTCCGGAAATTTCTTGTTTTAAACGATCAATAATTCGGCGTCCGATATGCTCTAACAAATGTGAACGAGTGTGTTCCATTTCATCCTTAATTAACGCATATACATGCTGGTAATTCAGTGCATCCTCAATACGATCTGACAACTCCGCACCAGCTGTATCAGACTCGATGGCAATATCCAACAAAAAACGATTTCCGACATATCGCTCTTCTATATAATGCCCGTGATAGGCATAAAATTCCATGCCCTCAATTTCAATTAACCCCATAATTCAATCTTTTTTGCTAAAATAATACCCTTTCTTTTCATTACAATAATAATTCAATGTATTTTTGTCAAAGACAATTGAAATTACATCTCAAAATGTCCAAAGTTAAAAAACATAATATGATGAAACAAAATCAAGAACCAGAATCAACGAAATCAAAAAACTTCATTGAACAAATTATAGAGGAAGATCTTGACTCGGGAAAACACGATAGTATTTATACTCGTTTCCCTCCAGAACCAAATGGCTACCTCCATATCGGACATGCAAAAGCAATATGCTTAAGTTTTGGAATAAAAGCGGACTATAACGGAAAAATAAACCTTCGCTTTGACGATACAAATCCTATCAAGGAAGAGGAAGAGTACATTGGCAGCATAAAAAAAGATGTTTCGTGGCTTGGCTTTGATTGGGATAAATTATGCTATGCATCAGATTATTTTGATCAACTTTACGATTGGGCCGTAATGCTGATAAAAAACGGCAAAGCCTATATCGATGAACAACCCGGCGAAGAAATTTCTAAACAAAGGACAACACCACGTGAACCTGGAATTGAATCTCCATACAGAAATCGACCGATTGAAGAAAGCGTAAGATTATTTGAAGGCATGAAAAATGGTAAGTATGATGAGGGCAGCATGGTTTTACGTGCCAAAATCGACATGAGCTCCCCGAATATGCACATGCGTGACCCGATTATGTATCGTGTTTTAAAACGCCCCCATTTACGTACCGGCGACAAATGGAACATTTATCCAAATTATGATTACGCACATGGGCAATCTGATTTTATTGAAGGCATTACGCATTCACTTTGCACATTAGAATTTGAAGTACATAGACCATTATACAACTGGTTTTTAGATCAAATTGCAAAACCAAATGAAACCAAACCACGACAAATTGAATTTGCTCGTTTAAACCTGACATACACCGTAATGAGCAAACGCAAATTGCTAGAATTAGTTCAAGGCGGATTAGTAAACGGCTGGGATGATCCCCGCATGCCTACAATTTCAGGTTTAAGACGTCGCGGTTATACTCCTGCATCAATTCGCTTGTTTTCTGAGCGTGTCGGATTAGCAAAACGAGAAAACACCATTGATGTCGGGTTGTTGGAATGGGCTGTTCGCGAAGACCTCAACAAAACAGCAGAACGAAGAATGGCAGTGCTTAATCCACTAAAAGTTGTTATCACCAATTATCCGGAAGGAAAAATTGAGGAAATGGAAGGCACAAATAATCCCGAAGATGAATCGGCAGGAAAACGCATGATTCCGTTCGGACGTGAATTATACATTGAACGCACTGATTTTATGGAGGATGCACCTCGGAAATTTTTTCGATTAGCTCCCGGACGTGAAGTGCGATTAAGATATGGATACTTCATCACCTGCAATGATGTCATTAAAGATGATGAAGGCAATGTAACTGAATTGCATTGCAGCTATGATCCTGAATCTCGTGGCGGAAACTCTCCCGACGGACGAAAAGTTAAAGGAACCATTCATTGGGTAGCAAAAGAAACTGCCGAGAAAGCAGAAATCCGAATTTATGACCGACTTTTCTCAGTAGAAGATCCTACGGATGTGCCTAAAGATGGTGATTTTAAAACAAATTTGAATCCTGAATCATTAACAAAATCCATAGCTTTCATTGAGCCATCTTTAAAAACGGCAAAAGCTGGTGATCATTTTCAATTTGAACGCATTGGCTATTTTTGTGTTGATCCAGACAGTACTGATGAGATGCCTGTCTTCAACAGAACCGTTCCTTTGAGAGATTCATGGGCAAAGAAAAATAAATAGTTATGAAAAAAATAGCTTTATTTCCCGGCTCTTTTGACCCATTTACCGTGGGACATAAATCCCTTATTGACAGAGCACTTCCTTTATTTGATAAAATTATTATCGGGGTGGGAATCAACCATGAAAAAGCCAGTTTTTTCCCGCTTGAAAAACGCATACAGTGGATTAATGATTTGTTTAAAGATGATGATAGAATTGAGGTAATGACATACGAAGGCTTAACTGTTGA
>JAYEFQ010000063.1:0-3661 GCA_034658655.1 Bacteroidota bacterium | reverse complement strand
AACTGATTCCGAGCGGTAGTCGAGGTATCTCAAGGGTTATATTCCCCGCACCTTGGTGCGTATGAAAAATAAAACATTTCATTGAGATACTTCGTCAGCTTCCTTTAATACATACTTCAAAAAGTTTACGGGTATGACACCTTCACAATACAAACAGTTATTGCGAAGCGAAAAATTATAATTTTAAAAAACATAATGTTTATACTTATTCAATTGCGCTAGGGCGTAGGTGGAAAGCCTTTTGAAATTGAAGCTTGCAATTTGCCGGCTTTGCAAAGCGACCTAATGTACCGTAATGAAATGAAGGTGGAAGCTCTTGAAAAGCTGTGCAAATGCTAGCTGAAATGAAAAAGCTTGAAGACGAAGACCGTTAAAGCGCCCAAATAATTAATCTCTCAATTTAAAAAACTCCCATTCATTTCTTGAATAATTTAACAAACGGATAAAATCGGTAGTGCTTATTTTTAAAATGGCATTGTGCATATTGGGTAAAAATGTAACGTATTTTATGTCTTTAAGTGACTCATCAACAAATACTTTGATGTGGTTTTCTGTGTCGTTTAGCAAGGAGAAAACTGATACAGCACCCGCTTTGGTTTTTATCCATTTATCCATGCGTTTCTCTGATGCAAAACTGATTTTCCCTTTTTTAAAATGGTCTTCCAGAATTTTAACCCGAAATTCCTCATAATATTTTGAGATGACTAAAAAATGCTGATTCCCTTTGTGATTGCGAAGAAACAAATTCTTGCAGCGTTCTGCACCTATGCGTTTCCAAAAGGCACCATCATCTTCTGAAGAAAAATCACGAGGCGACTCGTAATATTCGTAAGGAATTTTCAGCTTGTGTAAGGTATCGTAAACAATGTTTTGACCGATCATTTCTGATTATGCTTTGAGTAATATTGGTTTAATAATTCGTGTGCCGCGCTGAAAGAGGATTTTTTATCGCTTAAAACCTGAGCTTCCATTGCTTTGATTTGTGTTTTTATACTTTCTGACGAATAAAAATCTGCCTTCAAACTTTCATTTATGGTTTCGTACATCCAGTATTTTGCTTGTTCTTTGCGTCTTGCGTCAAAAAATCCGTTTCCACTGGTTTTTGCAACATACTTCTGCACAGTATCCCAGATTTCCTGTATTCCGGTTTTTGTAAGTGCTGAGCAGGTTAATACCTTGGGAATCCAACCACTTTTAGTAGGAGGGAAAAGATGCAAGGCCGATTTATATTCGGCTTTTGCTAGTTCTGCCCGTTGAAGATTGTCGCCATCAGCTTTGTTAATTGCAATTGCATCAGCCATTTCCATAATGCCGCGTTTGATGCCTTGTAGTTCATCGCCGGCGCCGGCAAGCATTAATAATAGGAAAAAATCGACCATAGAGTGAACCGCAACTTCAGATTGTCCCACACCAACGGTTTCAACAAAAATGGTGTCGAATCCGGCAGCTTCACATAAAATAATACTTTCACGGGTTTTCCTTGCAACACCGCCAAGTGATCCTGCTGACGGGGAAGGACGAATAAATGCATTTTCATCTGAACTTAATAAATTCATGCGAGTTTTGTCCCCGAGAATACTGCCTTTGCTGCGTTCCGACGAAGGGTCAATCGCAAGTACTGCCAATTTTTGTCCCGATTTAACCAAGCTGTGCCCCAAACTTTCAATAAACGAGGATTTTCCAACCCCGGGAACACCTGTAATCCCAATTCGAACAGAGTTTCCGGCATGAGGGACACAAAGGTTGATGATGTCTTGTGCAAGTTGTTTTTGTTCCGGCAAGTTACTTTCAATTAATGTGATAGATTGACTTAGCAGCCTTCGGTTTCCTTGCAGAATTCCTTTTGCATATTCATCTGCGCTTAATAATTTGCGTTCGCGTTTAAATTTTAAATGCGGATTTACCTGTGGCGGTTGATCAACACCGTCGTTTACATGCAAGCCGGAATTTTTCCGTTTGCTTTCTTCTACTTTACCTTTAAAGTGTGATTTTTTATTTTCCATCAGTAGCGGGCTTGCGTATCTAAATACTGTTGAATGTAATCTTTCACACCAGCTTCGAGCTCTGTAAACCCTTTGTTGTAACCGGCATTTCGAAGTTTTTGCATGTTTGCTTCTGTGAAATATTGGTATTTATCCCTGAGTTCCTGCGGAGTATCCACAAAGCGGATATCTGTAGGCAAATTCATGGCTGAAAAACAGGCTTTTGCTAAATCGTAAAACGTTCGACTTTGTCCTGTCCCTAAATTATAAATTCCCGAATGTTTCCGTGTTTCCATAAAATGCAACAGCACATCGCAAACATCTTTCACATAAATAAAATCACGTCGTTGTTCTCCATCCTCGTAATTATCGCGATGAGAGCGGAAAAGCGCCATGTATTTATGTTCCAGAATTTGTTTGTGAGCGTGCATTATCACCGAAGCCATCCTATCCTTGTGATATTCGTTTGGTCCATAAACATTGAAAAATTTAAACCCTGCCCAAAAACCCGGTTGATTTCCGTTTTCTGCTTGTTGTAGTGCCCAAATATCAAACTGGTTTTTCGATTCCCCGTAAGGATTAAGTGGTTTTAATTTGGAAATTATCTCATGATTGTCATCATAACCGAGCGAGCCATCACCATATGTTGCGGCAGACGAGGCATAAATCAACGGAATACCAAATTCAGAGCAAACATTCCAAACCGATTTACTGTAATTTAGGTTCAACTTATCAAAAACATCAGAATTATATTCCATGGTGTCGGTGCGTGCCCCAATATGAATCACAAATTGTACCCATCGCTGGTTTTTCTTTAACCATGGGCTCAGCAATTTTCGGTCAACTTTTTCAGTGAATATTTTTGAATTGTAATTGGGAATTTTCTCAGTTTTGGTAAAATCATCTACAATCACAATATCTCTGTATCCTTCCTGATTTAATCGGGAAAGCATACATGAACCGATGAATCCGGCAGCTCCGGTTAGTACAATCATAATCTATTAAATTCTAAAGCAAAGATACAAAATTTGTGCGCAAAGTCAGTAAATCCAATATGTTATTAAAAGGTTTTTATGGTTTGGGCGCCAAAAACCGTCTTCTGCTACTATCTATGCACACAATTTGTGGGTTTGTGACTGTTTCAGCACGGGCTTCCGCTGGTCGCCGTCCTTAACCAGCAAAAATCCACACAAATTGTATGCATAGGATAA
The DNA here is from genome assembly GCA_034658655.1 of Bacteroidota bacterium. GTDB lineage: Bacteria > Bacteroidota > Bacteroidia > Bacteroidales > ML635J-15 > JAQIBY01. Next base: position 468 of record JAYEFQ010000063.1, on the reverse strand, counting down.
TCCGCATCCGCCGGGGCGCAAAAGGCTAACATCCAAATTTTTTACATACTTGTTGAAAATTCAGCCAAAAATTTATCATGTTTAATAAAAATTCGGGTGTAATTACGGTTTTTTGTAAAAAATTGTCAATGCCTGAAATGGGTTGACCGTTGAAGGTTGGGAAAAGTGTGTCATACCATTTTAAAATCAAAAATTCTGGTATAATGCCGATGTAGATTCAACACCGATAGGCGAAGAAAGCGTAGCATATCGGTAGTTTTGAATCACAATCGGTATCAAAGTTAAAACTCTAAGAATTTTCAGTTATTAAAAAACTATCATATATAAAAAAACAACTTCCCCAAAGTATAATGCTTCAGAGAAGTTGAAATGACATAGAATTTTAAAAGTTTTATCGTTTTACAACAAATTGTTTCTTTTCAGAAAGTTGTGGTGAATAGAGGATGTAATTTCCGGATTTTAGATTGG
>JAYEFQ010000062.1:0-3674 GCA_034658655.1 Bacteroidota bacterium | reverse complement strand
CGTTTTCACGTTTCACCCAAAATGGACCACCACCAGGTTCGCTGGTATTTTCAACCATTCCACAAATACGAATAGGACGGTTCAGAGTATATTTCAGCTCTACAATTGCTTTGTCTTTATCATTAGATAACTGTGTATGAGGCAAAATAATTTTCACAGATTGAAGAATCTCTTTCCATGCATTTTTCGACAATTTTTCTGGTTTCTCCAATTGGTTAAGGATATCAAAAACCTGACGTCTCACATTCATTAAATATCCGCCAAGGAATTTTTTGTATCGAACAGTTTCATGCTTAATTGTATCGGGTGCAACATTATCTACATTTTTAATAAAAACAACATCACTTTCAAGATTATTCAGGTTTTCAATTAAAGCCCCATGTCCACCGGGACGCAACACTAACTCCCGCTTTTTATCTCTGAGTAAATTACCTTTTTCTGTAATAGCAACACTAGATGTGCTTATTGATTGTTCAGAAAAGCCAATATTAAAATTAATCGCATCTCCCTTATTCAGGAATGTTTTTGTTGCGTATTTAAAACGCTTTTCAAATAATTTTTGATATTCTTTTTGAATCGTGAAATGGATATTTACTATATCATCTTCAGATTGACAATACATCATTCCTTCCATAAGATGTTCTTCAAATGCGGTACGAGTATGTCCGGGATATTTATGAAAAAGAATAAGTGCTTTAGGCAAATAATTGTAATTTAATCCTCGTTTATTGAGAATCATTGCAGCAATTTTATCGTATTCGTTTTTCTTAAGCAACTTTTCTAACGATTGTCCACGGCGGAAAAACCGTTTAAAAACTTCAGGGTAAAATGCAAATTTCTCAATATTCTCGAAGGTGTTTCTGAGACTATAGAAATTTTTCTCAGCACTTACTTGCAAAAACTCATCTTCACTTCCCTTATAATTATCTCGAAGATAAGTTAAACGTTTAAACATGCGGGTTGCCGCACCACTAGCAGGAACAAATTTCGACAATTTTAATGCTTTATGTTCTGCTTCATAAATTGCAATAAATTGTTCAATTTCTTCCTTATTTGGTTTAAATATCCCGTCCTCAATGGTTGCAGGGCGATCGGCTGTAATAAAAGTTTTCCCTTTTTTAATGATTTCAATCTGTTTTTCAAGACGCTGCGGGTCAACTCCGTTGTTTTTAATAAATTTTAAATCTTTTTTGCTAAACATATTCCAATGGATTATGATTTATAAGCACGAAATTAAACAATTTTCCCTTAATCCATCAATACTATATAAGGAATATCTGTGGCATTTGGTATAATAGCATATATTGATTTGGATAATTGACTAAAAATCAAATAAGTAAAACACATGTAAAAAATAAATAAATTATGGCGTATTAAGTAAAAAGTCAAACTTCAAACTCAAATCAATCAATTATTTCTGTTATTATGCAAAGTACATCGCTTTGATTAATAATCACTGTTGTCCGATAAAACTTTAAAGATTGATCAAATTACACTTTGCTGGATATCTGCATTTTCTGATATGCTTTTTCCCAAATATCCCACGCTTTATCTGCTTGCTCTGTGAGCATATCAAATCCGTTCTTAATTTTTGCTCCTTGCTCTTCAGCCCGTTGCAGAAATTTCGTTTTTTTGGGGTTATAAATTAAATCCAAGCAAATATGCTCTTTTGTGATAAATTCAAATGGAATTTCAGGACAACGATTAACATTTGGATACATTCCAACCGGAGTGCAATTTACAATAAGTTTATGTTCCTGAATGATATGTTTTGTTAATTCATCGTATCCTAGGTGATCGTCGAAGTTGGGGTGTCGTGTAACAGTTAACCCGCTTAATCCTCTAAGCTTCAAAAAGTGTCTGACAGCACGTGCAGAACCACCAGAGCCAAGTACTAAGGCTTTTTTTGGGAACTCAAATGGCAAGTACATTTTTTCCATTCCGAGGACATCGGTATTATATCCTTTTAGGAAAACACCTCCCTCAGAATGTTGAATAACGATGGTATTTACCGCGCCAATACTAAAAGCAACGGGATCAAGATCGTCGAGATAAGGAATTACCAATTCTTTATAAGGAGTAGTAACATTTAAACCATATAATTTGGGGTGTGATTCAAGTACTTTGCGTAATTTCCCAATTTCGGCGAGCGGAAATAAGTGATATTTAACATCCGTCAAGCCCTCCTTTTCAAATTTTTCTGTAAAGTAAGTTTTTGAAAAAGCATGATCTAATGGGTAACCTATTAATCCGTATTCTCTCACAATTTGCGTTTTTTCAGTTGTGCAAATATAAACGAAAGCAAAAGAAAACAAAGTGTTTTTAAGGATGACTTATTAACATTAACCACTAAATTACTACAAAACTGCTTGTTAACCCGCTCAGTATATAGGAATTGAAAAAATACACGATCATCAATAAAAATTATTCTGTCAGGGCTAATGCCCAATATTTCTTTCTTATTCTTTCTTGTTTTTACTATCCCGATAAAAGTCGTAGTTAATCATAAGCTTAATTCATCAGAAGACGATTAACCCCGTCATTTCTATATTATAATTGATAAAATATTCCACAAAATTTGCAGTAGAACCTTTTTACAAACATTATAAGGAGAAATTATGTCATTTAAAAAAATCTTTTTACTTTTAGATAAAATTTAAACCAAAAAATTACAACTATGAGAAAAGTTTTTTACGGATTACTTATTTTAGCAATTCTAATGCCTGGAACAAAAATTTTTGCACAAACCCACAATCTAAAATTAGACATCACTGCATTATTAACTGCGGAATTGCGTTTAAATTATGAATACACAATTGATGAAAACAAATCGCTTGTTTTAATGGTAGGGACAATGATACCACACAAAATTCCGAGTTTAATTTATAATACTACAGCCATAGAAGATGAATATGATAGTAATATAAATCTACAAAATCGCTTTAGCGGATATATGTTTGGTGCCCAATTTCGCTTTTACGTAGGAGAAAGCACCGTTCCTGCAGGATTATATATTGCCCCTTACTTTAAATATCACAGATACTCAATTAAAACCTCTGTGCTATACGAAGATAATATCTCAGAATCACAATATCAGGATTTGAATGAAGATGAACAAACTCATGCCGAATATGTGAGCCCTAACGATTATCTATACGCTAACACCGGAATTTTTGATGGTTCATTGAGTCGGCTTGGTGGAGGTTTAGCGCTAGGCTATCAATGGCATATAAATGATGCATTTACAATTGACTGGACTTTTATTGGCATTGGTATAGAGCAATTAACTGCAAGGCTTGAAGTCTCAGCCAGTTCAGAGAATTATGATCCAGATTACCAACAATGGGCTGATGATATCGAGTCTGGCGCTGAAGATTTCTTTTTCATTGGCGATCGATTAGATATCGAAGTGGAATCGGATAAGGTAAAAGTTGAGCTTCCAATTATTATTCCCATGCCCTATATGTCAATAACCATTGGATACACTTTTTAACCCGCATTATTCGCCGCTTTTAATAAAAAACACTAGTTTTCTTGCTGTCACTAAAAGTCTGGACATAAACCGGACTTTTTTATGCAAAAAAAGGAGACCATTATTGAGCTCCCTTTCGTGTAATTTAAAGCAAACAGAAACACAATTATTTTCTAATCAGTTTGGTTCTACTACCATTTTA
>JAYEFQ010000061.1:0-47938 GCA_034658655.1 Bacteroidota bacterium | reverse complement strand
AAATGCATGAATGTGGTCAGCTGTTCCATTAACAATAATCGATTTGTGACCTTTGTTTTTGATAATTCCGGCAATATACTTGTGTAGGTCGGTTCTCCATGGTTTTGCGATTAGGTTTTCTCTACCCGCGTACAGCAAAAACGATTTGTATGTATAATTGTGAATAGGTTCCAGGCATAAGCTTTTGTTTTGTTGTGTTTATTTTCTTCCGATACTGTAATAGGTAAAACCGTGTTTTCTTACTTCATCTGGGGTGAAAATATTTCGTCCGTCAAATATAAGTTTGGTTTTCATGCTGTCCATGCGTTCGTAATCCGGTACTCTGAATTCTGACCATTCGGTAACGAGCAATAATGCATCTACATCTTTGATTGCATCATAGGGTTTGTCGGCATATTTAATTTTATCTCCCACTCTGCGTTTGCATTCGTTTATGGCAACCGGATCATAGGCAATAATTTCTGCGCCGGCTTTGGTGAATAAGTCGATGAGGGTTAGTGCAGGAGCTTCGCGCATGTCATCTGTATTTGGTTTAAATGACAAACCCCACATTGCGAATTTTTTGCCTTTTAAATCGCCAAAATGTTTGAGCGCTTTATTGTAAAGTGTTTCTTTTTGTTTTTCATTGACATTTTCAACTGATTTTAATATCTCTAAGCTGTATCCGTTTTGGTCGGCTGTTTTAATTACTGCTTTTACATCTTTTGGAAAACATGAGCCTCCGTATCCTGTTCCGGCATAAATAAAATAGTTTCCAATGCGTTTATCAGAGCCAATTCCTTTACGAACCATATTGATATCTGCACCGACTTTTTCGCAAAAATTTGCCATGTCATTCATAAATGAGATTTTCGTGGCAAGCATTGCATTCGCAGTATATTTTGTTAATTCAGCAGATGGAATATCCATAAAAATGACTGGGTGTCCATTGAGAACAAAGGGTTTATAAAGGCGATTCATGATTTCTTTAGCGCGCTCTGAATCTGTTCCAACGACAATTCTGTCGGGGTGCATGGCATCGTTAATTGCATCTCCTTCTTTCAGAAATTCTGGGTTTGAAGCCACATCAAAGTCGATTGATTTGCCACGTTCAGTTAAAACCTCTTTTACGGCTTTACGCACTTTTTCTGCGGTGCCGATTGGTACAGTACTTTTTGTGATAATCAACATGTAATCTTCCATGTGTTGCGCAGCTTCTTTTGCAACCTGCAAAACATATTGTAAATCTGCTGAGCCGTCTTCATCGGGAGGAGTGCCAACTGCAATAAATAGAGCTTGCGTGTTTTTAATTCCATCTTTGAGATTTGTGGTAAACTCTAAACGATTTTTTTCGACATTACGTTTCACCATGTTTTCTAATCCGGGTTCCCAAATAGGAAGAATTCCATGATTCAAATTGTCAATTTTTGTTTTGTCAATATCAATACAAGATACATTGACACCTACTTCTGCAAAGCAAGTTCCTGAAACTAAACCGACATAGCCGGTACCAACCATTGTAATTTTCATAAGTAAAATGTTTTACACATAATCTGTGCGTAAAATTAAAAAATCAATTCGTTTATTTCATTAATATCCTCCAATATTTGTGTTTTTATTTGTTCAGATTCATTTTGTTTATAATTGGTAGATATTTTTTTATGGAAAAATATATTATTTTGTTTGGTTTCTTTTAGTAGCAAATCGTCGTCAATTCCAAGAATAAAAATTCTTGGTTTTGCATTGTTTTCAGATAGTATGATTGATAATCCATGATGTTTCCCTTGATTTACGGAAATTGCATAACTACCAACCAGTGGAATTAGTTTTTCTTGTTCTTCAATCAAAATCTCATAAATTTTTTTGTCTGAATCGGCGGGGAAATCGTTGCATGCAATGGTTTTGCCCTGTATGTTGTAATAATGATCAAGATAAGCGTTCGCTCTTTGGATATGTCCTTCCTGCAAGGCTTTACGGATTCTTGTTGAGCTTACAGCTTCGTGTTCAATGTCCTTCATTGGAATTTCTTCCACATCAAAATTGTGTGTTTTGCTGAGTTTATGTAAATAACTGTAATCTCCTTCACGGTTATGTCCGAAATGATGATTAAAACCGACAATAATGATGCGAGCATGTAATTTTTTTAATAAAATATCATTCACAAAACTATGTGATGTTGTTTTTGAAAAATCTAGAGTAAATGGAATGATAAAGAGGTGATCAAGCCCGGTTTCTGCGAGCAGTTGTTTTTTTTCTTCTTGTGAATTAATCAGTTTTAAGTCACCGCATTTATCTGGGAAAAGGATTTTTCTTGGGTGTGGATGAAATGTTATCAGCACCGATTCCCCGTTGACCGATTTTGCCAAAAAATTTAATCTGTCTATAATAATTTCATGTCCAATATGTACACCATCAAATGTTCCGGTTGTAATTACTGCATTTTTTATTTTGCCACAATGTTCAAAATCTGTATGTATTTTCATTCTTATTCTTGCGTTTTCGGGTTGCAAATTTACTCATTGTGATTGACATAATAAGCAACTTTTTCCATGGATGTAACCATGTCATAATCTTCAACATAAATATGGTCTGGGATATTTAGTGGAATTGATGTGAAGTTTAGGATGCCTTTGATATTAGATAATACGAGTTGGTCTGCAACTTCTTGAGCAGCTTCTGGGGCGAGTGTCATAATTGCTATGGAGATGTCCAATTCCTCCATTTTTTCTTTGATCTTGCTAATGTGATAGCAGCGGACATTTGAGATTACTCGATTAATTTTTTGTTTATCGGTATCAAAAGCGGCGGCAATTTCTATTTTCGTCCGTTTTCCATTAAAGTAGCTGGTAATTGCTTTCCCGAGATTTCCCATTCCAATGATGATTGCATTGGTATGGCTTTCTCCGTCAAGGATTTCACCAATACGATTAATTAGGTCTTGTATGACATATCCTTTACGTTGTGATCCTGAATATCCGATAAGCATAATGTCGCGTCTGACTTGTACCGGCGTTAAGTGCAATTGGCTTGCAAGTTCGTGGGAATAGATGTGTTCTTTTCCTTTTTTTAGGTTGTTTAAAAGGATTCTTCTGTACTGGCTAAGTCGTTCTATAGATTTTTGTGGAAGTATCATAAGGTATTTATTTGGTTTTTAAAAAGGTAACACAAAAAACGGAACCTTTCTCAATTTCACTTTTTACGGATATTTTCGCTTGATAATTGTCAGTAATTCGTTTGACAATGGACAAGCCGAGACCGCTCCCGGAGATGTATTTTGTTTTATCATTTTTAATTCTGACAAATTCTTTGAACAATTGTTTTTGATCCTCATCTGAAATGCCGAATCCTGTATCTTCAACAATAATTTTTACATTATGTTCATTTTCTTCTAATTTCAAAATAACTTTCCCGTGGGTTTTGTTGTACTTTATTCCATTTGATATCAGGTTGTTAAGGATGATCTCGATTTCTTCGGGGTCGGCTGTTAATTTGACATTTTCGGGTGCATCCAAAATTAATTCAATGTCTTTTTGGATGGCGAAGGGCTGCATCGTTGCGAGTGCATTATCGGCTAGTTGTGAGAGATTGCATTGTTCTATACTGCGATGTTTTTTCGCTGATTCGAGTTTGGTTAAATCCAACAAGTCCATAATCATATTGCGCATTCCTTGAATTCTGTCAAGCGAACGAGTAATCATTTTCATATAATCGTCAATATTTTCTCCGGCTGATTTTTCCTGCATCATTCTGAGATATCCTTCGATAGCAGTAAGTGGGGCTTTTAATTCGTGAGAAAGCAGTGACAAAAACTGAAAACGGATTTGTTTTCCTTCTTTATGCAGTTTTGCAGTCATTCGTTTCAGGAAAAGTTGTTTTGAAACATTTTCTATTGATGATCTGAGTTCTTGAGGTGTGAAGGGTTTTGGCACAAAATCGAAGGCTCCGTGCTTGGTTGCTTTTACCGCTAAATCCAATGAGGCGTAGCTGGTAATCATGATAACATAGGCATCAATTTGATTTTCATTGATATACTCCAGTACGTCAATTCCTTGAATACCTGGGAGCTTATTGTCTAACAAGACAATATCTGGGGTGCTGTTTTTAAGGATTTCAATGGCTTCTTCGCCTGTTGTTGTCTCGTTTACAGTAAACCCAAATTCATCATCCATAAAGGGATAATCCACGGTGAACTTTCTAAGCACGCGCTTTATGCCTGCACGAATTCCCGACTCGTCGTCAACAACAAGAATGTTAAAGTTTTCCATAGGTTTTATTTAATAATTTCATGACATTTTCATGTAATTGCTCTGTTTGCACACCTTTTTCCAGATATAAATCAGCTTTAATCCAATCAGACTGCTCTTGCAAACGAAATGAGATTCCGGTTTCTGCTGCAATATTGGTTGCAATGATAATTGGGACATCTGGGTATCTGGATTTACATCGGTACGAAAGTACAAATCCGCTGTCATCGTTTTCCATCATAAGGTCAAAAATAGCCAAATCAGGGCGGAACTGTTTTAAAATATTTTCCGCTTCCTTTTGAGATTCTGCCGTTATGACTTCGTATCCAAAGTTTTCCAATTTCGTTTGCATTAGAAATAGATAATCAGGATCGTCGTCAGCCATTAATATTTTATATTGTTTTTCTGTCATTGTATTTATTGGCTTAAATTTCTATTTCGCTTTAAATTAATGATAAAACAGGTTCCGGTTTTCCCTTTTTCCGGAATATCGTTCGAAGTTAATGATATTTTGCCTTTGTGCATTTTTATAATTCCGTAAGTTGTAGGTAAGCCGAGTCCGGTTCCTTTTCCAATGCCTTTTGTTGTGAAAAACGGGGTGAATATTTTTTCCCGATTTTCTTCAGATATCCCAGTCCCTTCATCTTCAATTTCTATGAAAATATCATCTTCTTTGTCAATCAAATTGATGTTTAGAACTCCTCCATTGGGCATGGATTCAATGCCATTTTTTATGATATTGGTTAAAGCTTGAATCATTTGCTCTTCATCCACCATGATGTTTGGATTTCGCAGTCGGTTTTGTGTCTTAATTTGCACATTATCAGGTATTATCAACGATTGAATGCTTTTTGTAATTAAATCCATTAAATTCATTTGATGGTGTTTTCCCTGATTCTTTCGTGCAAAATTGAGTAAATCACCAACAATATTTTTACAACGGTTTGCCTGTTGCGCAATCATTTGAAAATCATCATATAATTCTGAATCTTTTTTGCATTCGTCAAGCAACATGTTGCTATACATAATTACAACGCCAAGCGGATTGTTTAATTCATGTGCAATGCCTGCTGACAATTGTCCGAGGTGTGCGAGTTTTTCTGATTGTTTTAATGCTTGCTGCATTTGAGATAAACTGCGGTTTTTCTCGTTAAGTTGTTCAATGGAATTATGTAATTTTTCGATGGTATATGGCAGGCACATATCCGCTTCAGCGAGTCCTCTCAATACCGCCACGGCATGTTCTTCACAGCTTTCATAACCGCAGGCTTGACAATTGAGTCTGTCTTCGGGTTTTTCTTTACCCATTTCTTTGTAAAGTGTTTCAATCGACTCAATTTCAGGCATTTCTACTCGTCTGTCATCGGGCTCAAAGCTTCTGCTTAAATCTAAATTTTTAAATGCTTCAAGTTGTTTTTCCCAAGCTTCTATATCAAGGGTTTTCATTTTTTGCTTGACGTAGTTTGTAATGTAAGCTCTGTTTTCATAACGCTTTCCTTTTCCTGACATGCCTGGACCCATGATACAGCCTTCGCAGCAGAGCAACTCTAAGTGATGGTCATTAATCAGACCATAGTCAAACTCTTGAATTGCCTCTTTAAAATTGACGCGTCCTTCAGCCACCACAATATTTCCTTTAAATAAATTTTCTTGCAAATTAATTGCTTGAAGAATTCCTCTTGAAATCGGGAAAATTGCACCTCTGCCACTATGTGGCGGATCAAAATCTGAATTTTCAACGGTTTTTGGTGTGATTTTTTCATTTTCCAGCATTTCTCGAAATTCGCTAAATGTAATAGTAGCGTCAATTTCATCGGATTCATCTTTTTTTGCAACACATGGACCGATAAATACAAGTTTTACATGCTCGCCATGCATTTTGCGTAGTACTCTTGCGAGTGCCATTACCGGTGAAACAACAGGGGCAAGGTTGTTGGTGAGATTCGGGTGGTATTTTTTAACAAAGTTGACAATTGCCGGACAATCTGAGCTTATGTAACGTTTTTTACTATCTGAGGTTAGAAAATTCTTGTATTTTAGTGCAACGAGGTCAGCACCAAATGAAACTTCAGTGACGTAATCAAATCCTAGTTTTCTTGTCATACCGACAAGGCTTTTGTAGTCATTGATGTCTTGGAAATCGGCCGGAAAGCTTGGTGCTATCATTGCTATAGTTGTTTCATGCTGTCTGAGCATAAAGTCAACTTGGTCGCTTGATTTTCGAAAGTTTTTTGCTTTTCGGGTACATACTTTAATGCAATTTCCACAAGCAATGCATCTGTCATGAATAACCTCAGCCTGTCCGTTACTGATCCGGATTGCTTTTGCAGGACACTCTCTTACACATGTGTAGCACATTTTGCACCGATCAGGGATGGTGTAAACTAAGGGATTGTCATGGGCAGTATTTATCATGACTTTAGAAATTTATAATGAAGTGAAGGGAAAAGTGATGTTAATGCTTCACTATGCAATTGTTTTGAAAAATCCATGGCAAATGGATTTTGATTAGGAGTTTTTAATGATGCCTGATTATCGTTTTTGTACAAACTTTTCATTAGGAATTTTGCATTTTCTTCATATTGATCTGTTATTGGCTGTCCGCCGCCACTCATGCATCCCATCAGGCAAGCTGTTAGGTCTAAAATGTCATAATCAAATTCGTTATCAATAATTTGCTGAATGTATTTTTTGATGTTGTGAATTCCGCTAACTGTCTTGATTTTGTAGGTTTGTTTTCCTGTTTTAAAGGGTATGTCTTTTTCCGGTTTAATGTTTCTGGCAGCCTTAAGATTCATTTTTGTCGGCGTTTTGCTTGTGTTAAGAAAACTTAGGTGTCGATATAATCCTTCAGTGAGTCCGCCCGGAATATGATATAGTGTCCCTGCAGAGCTGGCAACGTGAAATGGTGGGTCAAATCGTTCTTCATCAATATTATGCAAATCAATTCCTGAAAGTTTTAGAAATCGAATCAGTTCATTGGTTGTAAGTACTGCATCTACATCTGGAATTCCATTACTCATTGTGTCAATTCTGGTTGCTTCTGCTTTTGCTGCTGTACAGGGGCCAACAGAGACGACAAACACATCGTTAATATCCCAATTCTGACTTTTTACAAAATGATTTTTAGTAATTGTCCCCATGATTTGTTGTGGCGATTTCACAGAGTTTGTATATGGCAATGCTTCAGGGAAAAATTGTTCAATGTATTTTGTGACAGCTGGGCAAGTTGTTATGATCGTTGGCTGCTTATTTTCTGTGATTTGTGTTGCGGTTTCAATCAAGAACAGGTCACCTGCCCATGCAAGATTAAAGACCATATCCATTCCGGCAGCGCGTAATCCTGCAACGAGAAGACTACTAATATCTTTCCCGGGTTTAAAGCCTAACTCTTCAGCGATAGAATATCCAACTGCGGGTGCAATTTGTACGAGTACTTTTGTGTTATTGTTGTTTAATGCATCTAAGACAGGTGTGAGCGATGATTTTGAGCTCAGTGCCCCACTCGGACAAACTAAAATGCACTGTCCGCAAGCGATACAGCTTGAGTAATTTAATCCTTTACTCATCACGGTATCCACGCGGGTTTTTTTGCCTCTTCCTGAAAAATCAATGGCGGATGCTTGCACTCTTTCGTCGCATACTCTTATACAGCGTCCGCAAAGGATGCATTTTGCGTCATCTTTTACAATTGCTGGACTTGAGTTATCTATAATTTGGACTTTTTTATTGCCAAAAAAGCGTCGTTCTCGGATATTTAATTCAACGGCAAGGTTTTGCAATTCGCAATGTTGATTTCTTTCGCAATACAAGCAATCGTCAGGATGGTTTGAAAGTAAGAGTTCAACAATGGTTCGCCTTGCGTTAATAACTCTTGGAGAATGTGTGGAAATTGTGATCGGTTCAGTGATTGGTTGCGAACATGCAGGTATGAGTTGTTTTTTTCCTTTTATTTCAACGACACAAAGTCGACAGGAGCCGGTTGCCGGAAATTCATTCATATGACAAAGCGTCGGAATTCTAATTCCGTTACGAGTAAGGGCATTGAGAATAGTTTCCCCTTTTTGGGCAGTTAGTGCTTTGTTATTTACAATGATTTCAATCGACATAGAAATTATTTTATTGAGATTGCATTAAATTTACAGTGTTCGTAACATTCGCCACAACCAATGCATTTTTCTTGAACAATAAAGAAAGGATTTCTCGCAGTACCAATGATTGCATCTGCTGGGCATTTTTGTGCACAGACCGTACATCCGGTGCAAACGTCAACATCAATAATATAAGATTTCAGTCCTTTGCAGACACCCGCTTGACATTTTCTGTCAAAAATATGTTCTTCAAATTCATTTCTGAAATATTTTAAAGCGCTAAGTACAGGATTTGGCGCATATTGTCCTAAACCACATAATGATGTTTCTTGCATTACTTTCGCTAGATTTTCTAGTTGGATAACACCTTTGAAACGCTCAAGCGACTCATGTCCTGTTTCATGATAAGGTTTTTGAGTAATTCGTTCGAGAATTTCCAACATACGCTGAGAGCCTTCCCTGCATGGGATGCACTTTCCACAGGATTCTTGTTGGATGAATCGCATGAAATATTTTGTGAGATTTAGGATGCAGTTTTTTTCATCAAGCACGAGAAAGGAACCACTTCCCATTCTTAGTCCAGCTTTTTCCATTTCATCGTAATCAACGCGCAGGTCAATATGTTTTGTGTCAATCATTCCGCCTGAAGGTCCTCCGATATGCACTGCTTTGAGGTCAGCTTCGCCCGGAACGCCTCCTGCCGTTTGAAGAATGTCGCGAATTTTGGTTCCCATTTCGATTTCTACTACTCCTGTTCGTGCAATTTTGCCTGAAACCGAAAAGAGTTTAGTGCCGTGACTATTTTCTGTTCCAATTTTACAGAACCATTCTGCTCCGTTTCTTAAAATGTGCGGTACATTGGCTAGAGTTTCAACATTATTTACTACTGTTGGTTTTCCGAAAAGTCCTTTTTCTACTGGATATGGTGGTTTTGTTTCCGGCATTCCTCGTTTTCCTTCTAATGAGGCGATTAGTGCAGTCTCTTCACCACAAACATGGGCTCCGGGTCCGATTTTTAGGATGATATCCAGATTGTATCCTGAATTAAAAATATTATCACCAAGAAGATTATAGTCATAGGCTTGTTTTAGCGCTTTTTTTAATCGGCTAATTGCCAGTTGATATTGGTTTCTGATGTATATAATTGCTTTGGATGCTTGAATTGCATAGCCTGCAATTGCAATTCCTTCAATAATTTGATGAGGGTCACCCTCTGCAAGATGTCTGTCTACGAATGCGCCGGGGTCAGATTCGTCGGCATTGCAAATGATGTATTTTTTTCCATAGGGTTGTTCTAAACCTGCAAGCCATTTTTTGCCTGTTAGATATGCGGATCCAGATCTGCCTTTGAGTTTTGCATCTGAAACAAGCTGACAAACTTCTTGCGAAGTGTATGTTGTGATGGCTTTTATAAACCCGGCGTATGCTTTTTTAGCAATTGCGTTGTCAATTGACTCTGGATTAATAATTCCACAATTGCTTGTGAGTATTTTGTTTTGTGTATTTAAAAATGAAAGATTATTCATGTATGGGACATCTTCCCAGTTTAAAAGTTTGTCATTTTGATATTGCCCAAGAATGTTTGTGTCTGGGATAAAATTATTTGTGATGGCATCAATTATTTCTGGGGCAGATTCTTTCGAAACGCGTGAAAAGCTGATGCGTGTTCTTCCAGGAATTTGAATGTCAATAATTGGCTCTTCAGAACAAAGCCCTATGCATCCAACATCAATTATTACAGCATCAATTTTATGGGTTTTTAGGTGCTCAGAAATGCTTTTTTTGACTTTATCGGCACCTGCAATAATGCCACAACTCCCCATTCCAATAAAAACATGCATTTTATCGACATGTTGATGTCGGATTTTGCTGAGGTTTCTCTTCAAAACAGGATTTCCTTGATCCGGATTTGGATTCATGAGTAGGAGTGGGAGATGTTCTTTAATCAAATTCATGGGATTGCTTATTGCTGGTCTTCTAAAAGTTCATTTATTATACGATCTAATTTTTGACTGTTCAGTTTGCCATAGTAAACCCCGTTTATCTCAATGAGTGGAGCCAATGCACAAGCACCGATACATGGCACTTCTTCAATGCTGAAATTTCCATTTTTTGAACGGTTGTTGGCTTGGATTTCAAGACTGTTTTTAATGGTTTCAATAAGTTTTTCTGAACCCATAACGTGACAGGCCGAGCCATTACATAATCTAAGATGATATTTGGCGTTGGGTGTAAATCGAAATTGATTATAAAACGTGGCTATGCTATAAATTTTAACTTCTGGAATACTCAAATATTTTGAGAGATGTTGGATGTGAATTTCCGAAAGATAGCCTTTCTCGTTTTGAATATCTTGAAGGATGGGGATTAGATCTTTCTGCTCCTTGTCAGGATATTTATAAAGAATATGTTTTAATGCTTCGACCATGATTTGCCTTTTTACAAATGTACAAAAAATCTGTTAAAAAATAAACACTGTTAAAAATATAACAATGTTGTGTAGCAGAAAAAGAGAAATCTTATTAATTTTAATTAATTATTATATTTTTATCGGTCAACAGTGATTAAAAATATTAATAAAATCATCGTATAATGCCGAACGATTAGTCCTGAATTGATTTAGGGTAACTAATCAGTATCAGCAAAAGTAGCTCGTTATCGCAAATCGGAGAAAGAACATTGGAATCAACAAGAGGTTGCAACCTCTTGTTTGATATCCGGGGTTCCATATTTTTTTTGCATCCGCCATGTAGCGGATTATCGTGCTATCGTTTCAAATGCGTCTGAATAGTTAATGTTTTTAATTTTAGCACTGAGTAGTTACTATTTTTCTTTTTTTTAGGCAAAAATTCTTAGGTATTGTTACGAAATATAGTGAACAAAATAGGCGAAGTTATTTTTGTTTTTTTACAAGACATAAAAACTGCGAATAGCCACAGTTTATTTAAAGTTTTTATAACGAAGTAAAAAGCAAAAAGAACGAGCTTAAATGTTCAGGTTATTTTGTAACAATGCCGTTATAGCCATAGCTACGGAATTGCGTTGCACTCACAGCCTGTTAGCCGGCTGGCGGGAATACCATTGAAAATTAAACGATAGTGAGTAAATAATTTTTAACGACAAAAAAGGGAAATAGAAATGATTTATATAGTGTGTTTTGATGTTAACTTGGTATAAATCGGTATTATTATTAATTTTGTTCAAATTCAATTAGAGAATATGTTTAAAGCATTGAAACAAAAATACGGAAACTATCAATTGTCTAAATTGCTAAATAGGCGTAAACATACGGCAATTGCTGTGAATTTCGATCATATAAAACGACTTGGTGTGATATACCCTGCAAATAATGAAGCTCAATTCATAGAAGTCAAATCTTTACTTGATTCATTACCCAATCATATCAATTTTTCAACTTTAGGTTATGCAGATGCAAAAGCATTGAGTAATTTTCATATTCAACCTGCAGAATATCGCTTTTTTTGTCATGAAGATTTTAATTGGTATTTTAAGCCAGTTTCAGATATCGTATGTGAATTTATTTCAACACCTTTTGATGTGCTAATTGATTTGAGTGAAGAAAGCAGCTTGCCCATTCAGTTTGTGTTAGCAGAATCTCATGCAAGGCTTATTGCAGGTCGTTTTCAGGATGATACATTGTATGACTTTATGATAAAGCCGACCGAAAATAAAACGGATGAGTATTTTTTTGAACAGCTTATTCGATATTTGAAAATGATTAAAACAAAATAATTATGACAAAATTCAGACATATTGCTGGTACCGGTGTGGCTTTGGTTACACCTTTTAAAAATGATAAATCAGTTGATTTTGATGCATTAAAAAAACTTGTTCATCATGTAATTAATGGTGGAGTCGATTTTCTTGTTGTGATGGGTACAACTGCTGAGGCGGCGACCCTTACTGCGGAAGAGCGTTTGGATGTTTTGAATGAAATTGTAAAAATTAACGATAAAAAACTCCCGATTGTCCTTGGGATGGGAGGAAATAATACGGAACTGTTGTCTCGACAAATAAAAGAAGCTGATCTCAGTAGTGTTGATGCTTTGTTATCTGTTTGTCCGTATTATAACAAACCAAATCAGGCAGGATTGTATGAGCATTTTAAGCGGGTTTCAGAATCAACAGATAAATCGATTATTTTGTACAATGTACCTGGGCGTACCGGAGCAGATCTTGCTGCTGAAACAACCTTGAAACTTGCAAATGATTTTGATAATATTGTTGCGGTCAAGGAGGCAAGTGGTAATTTGGACAAAGCCATGGAAATTATTCGCCAAAAACCCAATGGATTTACTGTTTTAAGTGGTGAAGATGCATTGAATTTACCTTTAATCAGTATGGGTATGGAAGGTGTGATCTCAGTTGTTGCCAATGCATATCCATGGGAGTTGAGTAATTTGGTGCTTGCATCCCGTCAAGGAAATCTTAGTGAAGCGCGTTTATTTCATTATTTATTATTGCAAATCACGAATTTAATGTTCAAAGAAGGAAATCCGGTTGGTGTTAAAGCCGTTTTGACAAAGATGGATATTATTCAAAATGAATTGCGATTGCCATTAGTAAATTCTTCAGATGCATTAACAGATGCTATACGTAAAGAAGTTGAAAAAATACAGTCAGTAAAGTAATGCTTTGAGAATCACTTAAATTGTTGTTTGTGCTCAATGAATAAAGCAATTTTTCTGGTGGCTTTTAGGCTTGGTTTTGTAAAATTTATTTCTCAACGCAGATTTATACTATAGATATTTGATTACAATGTTTTTTCTCCGATTTGCAGTGACTAGCTACTTTTGATGATACTGATTAGTTACAATTATCATAATGAATTAAATTTGCTGGAAAACGTTTTGTTCCTCAGGTATATAATTGAATTTTTTGTTGCTTTCTTGGTAATTAGAAAATAAAAAAGCGATTCCATAATAAATATAGAATCGCTTATTTTTGGTGCCCCGGGCCGGACTCGAACCGGCACGGTCATTAATGACCACGGGATTTTAAGTCCAGCGCGTCTACCAATTCCGCCACCAGGGCTACCTTAAAAATTCCCAAAAAAAAGAGCGGGAGACGGGATTCGAACCCGCGACCCCGACCTTGGCAAGGTCGTGCTCTACCACTGAGCTACTCCCGCAATAACGTTGCGGAGTGCAAAGATAGGACAAATTTTATTTATCCAAAAAAAAACAAATAAAAAATTTAATTATTTTTGTATTTTATAATTTTAAAGGGATTTTTGTCCTGTGTTTCAGATTTTTACTATATTGAGCCCTATGGAAAAAAAAGATAAACTTTATTACAGTATTGGCGAAGTTGCCGATAAGTTTGACGTCAATACCTCGCTAATTCGCTTTTGGGAAAAGGAATTTCCCATTATTAAGCCACATAAAAACTCCAAAGGAAATCGGATGTTCACAGCCAAAGATGTAGATAATTTCCATTTAATATATCACTTAGTGAAAGAAAAGGGAATGACATTAAATGGAGCAAAGCAGATAATCCGAGAGAGGAAAGACGAAGCAGAAGTTCGTTTTGAAGTGATTAAGCGCTTAAAATCTATTCGTAAAAAATTAGAAAGTATCAAATCAAACCTATAGAAATTTATGAAATTGAAAATTTCAGAGCTGATTAAGTGTATTGAAACGATTGCACCGCCCCAATATCAAGAATCTTACGATAATAGTGGTTTGCTTGTGGGCGATCGAAATCAGGAAATCGATAAAGTCTTGTTGAG
The DNA here is from genome assembly GCA_034658655.1 of Bacteroidota bacterium. Lineage (GTDB taxonomy): Bacteria > Bacteroidota > Bacteroidia > Bacteroidales > ML635J-15 > JAQIBY01. The sequence continues at coordinate 33,872 of JAYEFQ010000061.1, read as the reverse complement.
TATTGATGTTACTGAAGAAATCGTTGAAGAAGCGGTTGCACTTGGTGCGGGTTTAATAATTGCACATCATCCCATTATTTTTAAAAATTTAAAACGTTTAACTCCTGATAATTATGTGCAACGTACCGTAATTTCAGCAATAAAAAATAATATTGCCATTTATGCAGCTCATACCAATATGGATGCTGTTTTACAGGGCGTGAATATGCAGCTTGCTGAGAAGCTAGGCTTGCAAAATATTTCAGTTTTACAACCCGTTAGTGGGAAGCTGAAAAAATTATACTGTTTTGTTCCAGAATCTCATCTCGATTCATTTCGCAATGCGGTGTTTTCAACCGGTGCTGGTGAAATTGGAGCATACAGCGATTGCTCTTTTAATGCCGCAGGTTACGGAACCTTCCGTGCCGGTAAGAATACCAATCCTTTTGTCGGGAAAATAGGGGAGTTGCACAAGGAAGCGGAAATTAAAGTGGAAATTGTTTTTCCCGAGCATTTGCAAAATCAGATTATTCAAGCAGTTCTGAAAAATCATCCTTATGAAGAACCAGCCTATGATATCATTCAATTGGAAAATGAATGGAATCAACTCGGAATAGGATTGTATGGTGAGTTAGCCCAACCTTTATTGGAAACCGAATTGCTTGATTTAGTAAAAAACACCCTTGGGATACCTGCCCTTCGATTTACAAAAGCAGAGAAAACAAAATTTCAAAAGATTGCGATTTGTGGTGGTACTGGGGCATTTTTAATAAAGCCTGCAAAACGTGCTGGCGCAGACGCTTTCATTACAGCAGATGTGAAATATCACGAATTTTTTGATGCTGAAAAGCGCATGATGATTGTTGATGCAGGACATTATGAAACGGAGCAGTTTACAAAAGATTTATTTTATCGTGTTATTACTAAAAAATTTCCTAACTTTGCAGTCCAAATTTCAAATAGAAATACCAACCCTGTTAATTATTATTAAATTATGGCAAAGGGAAAAAAAGTTGATTCGGCAAGCATGAGCATAGAAGAAAAACTTCATGCCTTGTATAAATTACAAATAGCAGATTCTGAAATTGATAGAATTCAAATTCTCAGAGGAGAATTACCGCTTGAGGTTCAGGATATTGAGGATGCTTTAACCGGTTTGCAAACCCGTGAGGATAATCTTAAACAAGAGCTCAAGGTGCTTCAGGATTCAATTACAAATCAGAAAGCAGAAATCGAAAACTCTAAAGAACTCGTTAAAAAATACGAGGATCAGCAGATGAAAGTGCGTAATAATCGTGAGTATGAGTCGTTGATGAAAGAGGTTGAATTTCAAAAATTGGAAGTTGAGCTTAGTGAAAAGAAAATAAAAGGTTTTGAAGTGGATATTAAAGCCAAAGAATCCGCAATCGAAATTTCAATTGCCCAAATGGATGAGTTGCAAGCAGACCTTAATCATAAAAAGGGTGAGCTTGATGCAATTACCAAAGAAAACGAGAAGGAAGAAAAACAATTGGTAAAAAAATCTAAAGCAATTGAAGAGTTTATTGAACCAAGGTTACTAACAGCGTATCGTAGAATTCGTGGAAATGCGCGAAATGGTTTGGCAGTCGTTTCTGTTGAACGTGATGCCTGTGGTGGTTGTTTTAATAAGATTCCACCCCAAAGACAATTAGATATTCGTAGCCGTAAGAAAATTATTGTTTGCGAATTTTGTGGTCGTATTTTGGTTGATGATACAATCGATCAAGAAGATTAAAACGGCTTTGTGATAAAATTGAGAACGCTTAGTGATTTTAAGGAATAAGGGTGACTGAATAGGCTATGTTATTTTTGCTTTTAACGAGACATAAAATCAGCGAATAGCCACAGTATATTTAAGGATTCTATAACGAAGTAAAAAGTAAAAAGAACAAGCTTAAAGGTTAAGCTTATTTCTTAACAGCCACTTACTGATGGTAGGCGTTTTTTTGTCAAATTTTGCATGCTTATTCGTTTTTGCTTTTCGGTAGTGGGTTAAATTGTTTGTGAATCCTTCTATTGAAAGAAATTGCGGCAAAACTTAAGCTTGCAACAAATCCTAACCAAATTCCCTCCGCGCCGAAATCAAAAACAAAGGCAAAAATATAACTTATCGGTAAGCCGATTATTAGATAGCTCAATGCTGCAATACCAAAAGGCCGTTTTACATCAGATATGCCTCGTAAAATTCCGAGAAAAACAACTTGCAATCCGTCAACTAATTGAAAAATGCCGGCAATAATTAGTAGGGAGGAGGCTTGTTTCCAAACCAGAGGGTCATCGGAGAATAATTTTGGGAGTTCATTGTTCAAGCTGATATACAGTGCAGAACAAATTCCCATAAATAGTAATACCAAATGTTTTGACGCTTTTGCTGCCATTTTCATCTCATGAAAATTCTTATTCCCATATTGAATGCTGATTCGTATTGTGGATGCCATACCCAATGAGCTTGCCATCATAAAGGTAAATCCGATTAGCCCGTTAGCAACTTGATGTGCGGCGAGTTCCGTTTCTCCTATCCAGCCTATCATAATGCTGCCGAAAGCAAATAAAGATACTTCAATGAGCATTTGCAATGCAATCGGTAATCCGGTGCTGAATATTTGCTTCATGCGTTGAGCGCTTAGTTTTACTCGTGAAAGTTGTCGGTAAATTGCTTTGTATTTTGGTGATTGCAATAACATTGGGACAAGTATTATTACTAAAATTACTCGGGATATTAAGGTTGCATATCCTGCACCTTGAAGTCCTAAAGCAGCGAAACCCAAGTGCCCGAAAATTAAGAGATAATTTAGGAATACATTAAAAAACAAAGAAACTAATGTCGCAATCATTGCATATATGGTGTTCCCAAATCCTTCGCCAATTTGTTTGAAAACCAAAAATATTAGCATAGGGACGAGCGACCAGCTTAACAATCGATAATATGGAATTGCGAGTTCACTCACATCTTTTGCCTGTCCCATATTTGGCATTATCCAACTTAATGCCCAAGACAAGAAAAAAATGCTTATAATCACCGCAATAGATAAGATCATGCTATTTTTTATTATAGCAGCGGCCAATACAGGACGTTTTTCTCCAAAAGCCTGTCCGAGAATTGGCGTTATTCCTATGCTGATTCCTGTGCCCAACACAATGACTAACAGGAAAATACTGTTTGCAAATGAGCTGGCTGCCAGTTCGGATGTCCCAACATGTCCAACCATGGCATTGTCAATTAACTGCATTAGCATTTGCCCCGATTGTGTAAGTGCGAGTGGAACCGCTAATTTTCCAAGGCGCCTGTAGTAGGGCAGATATGTTTTTATTGCTGTAAACATTTGCCCAACGAAAGTAATGATTTTTTTACTGATAGTGATTTTCTTAGAGAAGCAATTTTGTGTTATCCCATTTATTAATCAAAATTGTAAGTATAATGCCGATGTAGATGCAACACCGATAGGCGAAGTAAAGCGTAGTATATCGGTAGTTTTGAATCACAATTGGTATTAAATGTAATTTACAAAGAAAATAGATGCTTTACAAGGAAAATAGATACTTTGACAAGGAAAATTACTTAGTTCACAAGTTTGGCAATAAATTTATATATCTCATTCCTTATCTTTGAGCAAATTAAAAATGTAATATATGAAAAAATTAACATTATTCATTATGGCTTTTGCTTTTGCACTAACAGGCTTTTCACAATCGATGGATCGTTCGCTTGTTAGTAGTGGTGGAGGAAGCTATCAGGCTGGAAATTTCCAGGCAGATGTTAGTGTTGGTGAACTTGTGATTGCAAGCTACCTAAATGGTAGTTACTTGCTTACGCAGGGATATCAGCAGAATATTCTCATTGTCACCGATGTGGAGGTTTTGACCGACTTAGAGTTTGAAATGTTTCCAAACCCAAGTAGTAACTTTATTAATATCACTTGTCCTGATGTTAATAATCAATTGTTGAAGTTGGAAGTGTTTAACTTGCAAGGTCAATTGATTTGTCTTAAAGAAATCTCTGAGAATAGTTTGCAAATTGATGTGAGTCTTTGGGTCGATGGAACTTATCTACTTCGTATTTCTAACGAAAACGAGGTCATTCAGACTAGTAAAATAATTAAACAATAATTTCGAAAATTTTAAAATTAAATATTATGAAAAAGACATTAGTTTTATTTTTAGCGAGTGTACTCGCAATGAGTAGTATTCAGTTGAATGCTCAAAACGTGAATGGCAATGAAAAATCATCACAACCAATCAGTGTTGAGGATGAGAACGTTGAATTAAAATCAAATCGTGACATACAAGTTCCTCCTGGATTTTTTAATTATCAGGCAGCATTGCGTAATGCAAGTGGACTTATTTTAGCAGAAGAGGAGGTCGAAGTTGTTGTTGAGATTCTCGAAGGTGATGTTACAGGCGATGTTGTTTATACACAGACTGAAACTGTAACAACAACTGCACAAGGATTGATTAATCTTAAAATCGGAGATGGCTTGCATGATATTAACTGGAATTTTAATTCATATTTTATTCGCTTAACTGTTGATGCAACTGAAATGGGAACGTCAGAATTGTTAACGGTGCCTTATGCAATGCATTCTAAGATCGCTACTTATGCAGTTTATGCTGATATTGCTGAAAATGTTCAATGGGGCGAAAATGGAAATACTGCTTTTGCATTACAAGATGAGGTTGCAATTGGTAGCGAGTCTGCTTCTGCTCAATTGCATGTGTCTCGAGAGAATGCTGCTACTAACTCACAGATTTATGTAACCCAGTATGGGACAGGTGATGCTGCCATTGGTATTGACATAGGTGGTAATTATAATTATAGTATTGGTATTGACCAGTCTGATGATAATAAACTTAAAATTTCTAGTACTTGGAGCCCTAGTTTAGGGGAAGAGTCAATTACCATTACAACCGATGATAAAGTTGGTATTGGAACAAGTAATCCGACTGCTCAATTACATGTTCAAGGTGGAATGAAAGTTGGTGAAACAGGTGTTGAAATTGGTGATATTATCGAGTTAACAGGGACAACGGATGCTAGTTCATCAAATATCACAATTACTTGGCCTGCTGGTTTCAATTCAACAAATTCTCGTGTGCTTTCTGTAGAAATAAATAAATCCGGCGGAGCCTATGATATGTATAAAAGCCTTGGTTTTACAATAGATGGTGTTGTAGGAAGTATTTATGTTTCATTGAGTTCAAATGTTTGGTTGTATTATCCAGATGATGCTACAATGAAAGATCAAAATTATAGAATTACTTTAATGCGAGTACAGTAATCAAAAAAAACCATATCATATAACCTCCTGCTTGACGTATTTCAAGTTGGAGGTTTTTTTTGTTTGTTATAAAATCTGGACGATGTTTTTTTTGTTGCTGTGGTTATACTAAATTGATTTCAAAACGTGTGATAAATGATTTATTTTGCGTGTTTTGATGTTAACATTGGCATCACAGGTCATCACTACGGGATTTATTTTCCATCGTATTTTGCAACCATGAACTACTGTTCATGGCTACAAATAGAAAGTTCCTACGGAACTATACGAATCTTCGAATGGACAAAAATCATGAGGGGAAAATCTTTTACACCAAAGACAAATAATGTAAATGGTTGATAATTAATTTTTGTCCCGTAGGGACTAACTATTTGTAACACTGCACAGCCTGTCCCGATAAAATTGTTGATAAAATCGGGAGAAGTGCTGTGTAAATAAATATAGATAAGAATAAAGTCCTGTAAGGACGACCTGAAAAATACATTTAGGGAGGAATATCCTTTTGAATTTTATGATTAATCTTTCATCCCAAATTAATTTCAAAATACAATTCATATTAAATCAAAAAAGCCTCAGTATTAATTAATAACTGAGGCTTTCGTGTAATTTGTTACTGGATTATTTGAATTGTCCGATTTTAATACCAAAATAAATGGTTCTTGGCAATAGCGGGCCATAAACGTAAGCCGGATCTCTGTCAATTCCCAAATCAAAATCGTTTTGGTATGAATTAAAAATGTTTTTCACCCCTGCAAAGAAATTGAAATCAAGTTTTTTTCGTGATACTTCATAACAAACTTTTAGTCCCGTATCAAAGAATATATTTGTTTCCCGAAGCTCACCAAGTTCAGGATTGTCGAGTGTGTTTCCAAAATATGGAATGAGCATTTTTCCTGTGTAATTTTCGGTTATGCTTATTCTCCAACGATCAGCTGGAATAATTTGAGCCGTTAAGTATCCATAATTATCTGGTGTTCTGAAGAAACGTTTTGTGTCAAATTCCTGCGTTTCGTTAAACATGCTACGTTGCATGGTGAAACCACTGGAAAGATTAAATATGTCGCTGTAAAACCAATTCATTTCCAAGTTCATTCCATAAACTTCTGCATAGCCGTTTGCATTTACTCTAGTGTATATTACTGTGCTACTTTCATCGGGAATGCCGAATTCATTAGCAAAGGGATCAATTAAGCGTGTGTAAAAGCCCTCAGCGGTAAATTCAATTGTGTTTTCACCGAAATGTGGATGAAAATCAAGACTTGCGGTTGCAGAATGACTGCTTTCTTGCGATAAATCAGGTGAATTTACATGATGAATTTGTCTTGCTCCCGAGGTTTCAATATGTAAGTCTTCATCAAAGATTTGAGGAGCTCTGTATCCCTGTGAATAACTTATTCTTGCTTGAATATGTTCATGAAAATTATAAAGAAAATTTATGCGGGGACTGATTACATTCCCTGTAACATCATCGTTTTCTGAACGATAGTTGTCGCGAATCATATAATGATCAAATCGTGCTCCTGCAGATGCTTTTAGCTTTCCCAAACGATAATCTCCTTGTAAAAATAAACCACTTGTATTAATAAATTGATCGGCAACAACCGTATTCGGATAATGGATATATTCGGCAGTTTCTGTATCCCATTCGCGATAAGCTAATTTTACATCTCTTAGGCTTCCGTTTGTGTTTTCAATGCCGGAAACAAGATTTAGTTTCCCGATATATGCATTGTATTGAAGTCCGCCAATCCAAGTTAAATCCGTTGTGTTGCCATAAGCATCTAATGCTTTTTCGGCTCCGTAATATGCATCTCTATTAATGTGTTGTGCCGAAATGAATGCGCTTAGCATGTCTCTTTCTCTGAAAAATCGTTCAAATGTAAAAGACCCGGAATAAATTTCGTGTTCAACTGCTTCGGTTATGTCTGTTTCATGATAAGGCAAGTCAAATGCATTTCCACCACGATTGGTTGAGTTGATTGCGTACAAATCGGTAGTGATTTTTCCTTTTAAACCAAGCCGTTGATAAAAGCGTCCGCCAATTGTGAAATTTTGTAATTCTGGCAATTCGCTGAACCCATCTTTATTTGCATCGTAATGCGCTCTGTTACGCACAAATCCGTATAATGCAAGTCCGTTGCGGGCATTATTTCCAATTATGGAATTGTTGAAATTCACCATTAAGTCATTCGTTGGATTTGAGCCTTTTACTGCACCTACAATTTGATTTGAAACCTTGACAGCATATGAATTGTTTATCGGATCTTTGGTGATGACATTCACTGTTCCTGCAATGGCATTACTGCCATATAGGGCAGATCCACCACCTCGAATAACCTCTAAACGTTCAATCATTCCTGAAGGTAATATTTCTAATCCATAAACTCCGGCAAGTCCGCTGAAAATCGGTCTTCCGTTAATAAGTATTTGTGAATAAGCACCTTCCATGCCATTCATGCGGAGTTGTGTAAAACCACAGTTTTGACAATTATTTTCTGTTCGTAGTCCGGGCAGAAAGTTCAAGCCTTCACTCAATGTATTTGCACTGACTGCTCCTAACTGTTTTGTGTTAAGTGTGTTTACAATTATTGGGGCATCTCTTCTGTTTACTTCATCTCGATTGGCTGTTACAACTACTTGTTCTAATTGTAAAACATCGGGTTGTAAGTTGAAATCCAAAATAATCGGTTTTTCATTTTCAATGTCAACTCGGGATATTGCCCCTTTGTATCCAACTGCTTGTGCCTTAATTGTATATTTTCCCTTGGGGAGGTTTTCAAGTTGGTATTTCCCTGATTCATCTGTGGAAACTCCCATGTTTGTCCCTTCAACCATAACATTGACAAAAGGAACTCCTTCTCCATTACTTTTTACCTGCCCTCGGATATATGCATCCTGAGCAAATATTGTGTTAACACTTACTATTAGTGTAATAACACCCAAAATTTTCTTTAACATTTTCTGTTTTTTTAAATTACCAATATACTTGTTTAGTGTGAAATAAATAAGCATTGATAAGTTGAGGAGGAGCACGTAGCGCAGGAATAGTATATGATTCCACGCAAAGGTGAAACATACGCGCTACATAATTAATTGGGCTTGAAATTTTGGAGATTAATAATACCCCAAACGTAATAAATAACACTAAAATTGATAGTTGATTCAATATGAGAATCTCCAGTGCATTGTGTGTGTGTCCGGGATTTTGATTTTCTGCATTATCTTTTGAGAAAGGATGTGCATGCTGTATAATCTCACCGTTGGGAAGAATATGAGTATGCAAGAAAGCCGCGTTGTTGGCAATCATCATACTCATTAAAAGCAAGCTAAGATATGTTATGAATTTTCTCAACAAAATAAACTATTTTAATATTACAAAACTAAGATTTATTTATTGTTTAAATTGATTCTAATTTAAAATTATTTGTGTTTTCTAACATGTTTTCATATTAACTTGGTATAAACGTTTTTTACTCCCCAAAAACTAATATATCCAATTCCAACTCCAAGCATTGCACCAACCGCGACATCCGTAGGATAATGCACACCCAAATAAATTCGACTAATACCCACCAAAGCTGCCCAGATGAAAATTGTCCAGAAGAACCATTTTTTGTTTAATATTAAACTTGAAATTGTTGCCAAGGCAAAAGTGTTGGCTGCATGGCTAGAAACAAATCCAAAATATCCTCCGCGATAATTATTAACAAAATGCAAAAGATGTTGAATGTCCAAATTATGACTTGGACGATAGCGTTGAAAGCCTTCTTTGAAAATATGAACTGAACTTAAATCAGCCATTGCAATGGTAAGTATTGTTGCAGCGATGAAAATAAATCCATACCATTTTTCTTTTTTGAAAAAGAGAAAAATAATAAATAGGTATAGTGGTATCCATTCGTATTTTCCACTGATAATCCACATGATTTTATCCAAAGCAGGGCAGTTTAGACCGTTAAAAAACAGCAGCAAACTTCTGTCCAGCATTTCAAAATATTCCATCATGTATTTAATTGGGTCCAGATTTTATCTTTTAATTCAGTGAGTCCTTCTTGTGCAATTGCAGAAATGAAAACATAATCAATATCAGGTAAACTTGGACTTATCATGGCTTTCAACTCTTCATCCAACAAGTCGGATTTTGTAATTGCGAGCAGTCGTTCCTTATCAAGCAATTCGGGATTGTATTTATTCAACTCATCCAACAAGATATGATATGCTTGTGCAATATTTTCTTCATCTGCCGGTACCATAAACAGAAGCATGGAATTTCGCTCAATATGTCGTAAAAAGCGTAATCCTAGTCCTTTTCCTTCTGCTGCTCCTTCAATAATGCCTGGAATATCTGCCATGACAAAAGATTGTCTATCGCGATAGCTAATAATTCCAAGATTTGGAGTTAGAGTGGTAAACGCATAGTTTGCTATTTTTGGCTTAGCAGCAGATATATTTGCCAAAAGTGTTGATTTTCCAGCATTGGGAAAGCCGACCAGCCCTACATCTGCCAATACTTTGAGTTCAAGAATAATCCATGCTTCCTGTTCTGGAATTCCGGGTTGTGCATAGCGGGGCGTTTGGTTTGTGCTTGTTTTAAAATGATTATTTCCTCGACCACCTTTTCCGCCTTCCAGCAGGATATATTCTTGTCCGTCCTCCATAACTTCAACCAGCACTTCACCGGTTTCAACATCTTTAGCAACGGTTCCCATTGGAACTTCGATGATTACATCGTTTCCGTCGGCACCCGATTTTAAAGCAGATGCACCGTGACCGCCATGCTCTGCATAGTGATGTTTTTGATATTTCAAATGCAATAAAGTCCATCGATTTCTCGAACCTTTCAGTATAATATGGCCGCCTCTGCCGCCATCACCTCCGTCTGGTCCGCCTTTGGCGATGAACTTTTCTCGTCTGAAATGCGCAGACCCAGCTCCACCTTTTCCTGAACGGCAGAATATTTTTACATAATCAATGAAATTTGTGTTACTCATTAGCTATCGTATATCTGTAAACGCTTTTTCAATGCGTTTAGTAAGTAGTTTGTTCAATTCATCTGGATCACTTGATCCGTCGAAATACTGAGTTTTGCCCATACGTTTGTAATATTCTAAAACAGGCTTGGTTTTTTGTTCCCAAACTTCCAAACGATGGATAATTGTTTCAGTATCCTGATCATATACCCTTGCTTTATCAGTTTTAGCGCGTCTTGTTAATCGCTTAACTGATAGTAGGGTAGGGGCGTCCATGTTCATGACGAGGGATACTTCTGAATCTAATCGTTTTAACAGTCCGTCCAAAATATAAGCTTGCACAAGATTGCTTGGAAATCCTTTGATAAGAAATCCTTTGGCTTCATGATGTTCGCTAATTTTTCCTTCAATAAGGCGGATTGCTATGTCATCGGGGACAATATTCCCACTGTCAAGATATTTTCGGGCACGTTGTCCGATTTCTGTGTTTTTTGCAATTTCATCACGAAGTATAGCTCCGGTGCTTATATACACCATGTTGAATTTTTTTGCGAGCTGTTTTGCCTGTGTGCCTTTTCCTGCTCCGGGAGGGCCAAAGATTACAATGTTGAGCCAAGTTTGGGATAGTGCTTTTTCAATGGATGAACAAAGTCTGCTGAATACTTCATCAATACTACCAATGCCATCTATCGGTATGTATATGTCCTGCTCTTTGTAAAATTGGATAACAGGGATTGTTTTTTCATCGTATTCACGAAACCTATATTCAATAACATCTTGCTTGTCATCTGCCCTATTTTCAAGTTTTGCACGTTTTAGCATTCGGCGCATCAATTCCTCTCTAGGAACTTCTAAACTAAGCATACAGGTCAGCTTGGTATTCATTTTCAAAAGTAATCCTTCAAGGATATATGCCTGTGCATAAGTTCTTGGAAACCCGTCGAAAAGAATTCCTTGCGATTGCGGATGCATTTGAATGCGTTCTTCAATTATTTGGACAATAATTTCATCAGAAACCAAGCCCCCTTTATTAATAATTGATTTTGCCTGATGACCTAATTCTGTATCGTCAGCAATTTCTTGTCTTAGGATATCTCCGGTTGAAATGTAGGTCAGATTGTGTTTTTCTGCCAGATTCTTTGCCTGAGTTCCTTTTCCGGCTCCCGGAGGGCCAAATAATGCAATATTTAACATGGCTGTAAATTAGTCGATAAGTTGATAAATATGTTTCAGGTTTCTCGCTAAACCATCGTAATCCAGACCGTAACCTATGATGAATTTATTCGGAATTTCAAATCCAACATAATCAATTTTTTCGTGCTTTTGGTACGCCTCAGGTTTAAACAGGAGAGTTGCCACATGAATTTCTGATGGTTCGTAGGCTTGCAATTGTTTCATGATATGCTCAATAGTGATTCCTGTATCAACAATGTCTTCCAAAATGATGACAGGTTTTCCTTTAAGATTTTCATTTAGCCCAATTAATTGACGAACACTCCCAGTTGATGTTGTACCCTGATAGGATGCAAGCTTTAAAAACGAGATTTTACAATCGATGTTTATGTTTTGCAATAAATCTGATGCAAACATGAACGAACCGTTTAAAATCCCTAAAAATACAGGGGTTTTACCATTAAAATCTTGTGAAATTTCTTTGCCTAATTCGGCAATTCTATTTTTTATGGTTTTTTCCTCAATAAAAATACCAAAAGATTTATCTAAAATTTTAACTTTGTCCATAGTAATTATTTTTTCGCTTATTTTGCGAAGATAAGGATTCTGTTGAAATAAATAAAAAAAACAATTATTATGAAAGCACGAGTTAGTATTATTATGGGCAGCACATCTGACTGGACTGTAATGGAGAAGGCTGCAAACTTTTTGAATGAGATGGAAATCCCATTTGAAATCAATGCTTTATCTGCACATCGCACCCCCGATGAGGTGGAGAAATTTGCGAGAGAGGCAGAAATGCGCGGTGTTGAAGTAATTATTGCCGGAGCAGGAATGGCTGCACATTTACCTGGAGTTATCGCTGCGATGACTAGCTTGCCAATAATTGGTGTGCCAGTAAAAAGTTCTTTTGACGGTTTGGACGCTTTGTTAGCAATTGTACAAATGCCTCCTGGGATTCCTGTTGCAACTGTGGCTGTAAATGGTGCGCAAAATGCCGCAATCCTTGCAATGCAAATGCTTGCTGTGGGTGATATGGAATTAAAAGAAAAAATGAAACATTTCAAAGCTGGTTTGAAAGATAAAATTGTTAATGCAAATCAGACTTTGGCAGAACATAAATTTGATTATAGAGTGCAATAATCAAAAAATTTGTCCGAAACGGGATAAAGTATATTGCAACTTAAAATAACGCTATGATGAGAATTAAAATACTTTTATCGGGACTGTTGCTGGTGGTCAGTCTGCATTTGTTTGCTCAGCATGACAAATGGCAGGCAGGTGCCAGATCTGCGGCAATGGGTAATGCTAGCATTGCCAATCAGGATGTATGGGCAGGGTTTAATAATCCTGCTGCTTTAACCAGACTTGATGCCATCTCTACAGGAATCTTTTACGAGAATAGATTTCTAATTTCTGAAATGTCATCTGCGGCACTTGCAATAGCAATTCCTGTAGGACAAGGTGCTGTTGGAATTAATTATTCTCGATTTGGATATTCGCTTTACAATGAAAATCGTATCGGAATTGCGTATGCCATGCCTTTAGCTGATTGGTTGTCAATGGGTGTGCAATTTGATTATTTAGGATCAGTGCAGCCCCAAGCCTATGGCAATAGTCATATCATAAGTTTTGATATTGGGATTTTGGCTGAACCTGCTGAAAATTTCTTTTTTGGGGCGCATATTTTTAATCCCGCAAATATTGGTTTCAATGGTGATGTCGATAGAAATATCCCAACTGCAATGCGAGTTGGTATTGCCTATTGGTTCTCTAAGAAAACGCTGGCATCGGTTGAGGCAGAAACTGATATGAATACTTACACCACGCTAAAAGCTGGTGTTGAATATAAAATGTTGGAGCAATTTAGTTTGATGGCCGGGATTAATGCAAAGCCTGTTCGCGCTTCGTTTGGGGCAGCATATGAATGGAATAATCTGCGTTTGGATTTGGCATATTCGTATCATCAGCAACTTGGTAATTCACCACATATAGGGATAAGCTATGCGTTTTAAATTGTATTACATAATCATATTTGTTTTGCTTTTGATATCGGTTCAAGGACTTTCTCAGGAAAACCCAGGGGCTGATACCGGTTTAGATAATGTTATTGAAGCAATTGCCGAGCAACTTGATGCAGAATTGGATTATACCGATTTGGTGGAGCGATTGTATGAGCTCTCTGTCAATCCGATAAATCTGAATGAAGCCACTGAGGATGATTTGCAATCACTCTTATTTTTAACGGAATTTCAGATTTTTAATCTCATTAAGTACAGGGATGAGGTCGGACAGATTTATTCATTTTACGAACTGCAGTACATTTACGGATTTGATGCTGAGATTAGTCGCTTAATTATGCCTTTTGTTACACTGGAAGAGACAGCGCAAACCGAACAGAATTGGAGAAATATGTTTAAGTACGGACGAAATGATTTGTTTCTTCGTTGGGAACGTGTGCTTGAGGAGCAAAAAGGATACATGCCAATCGCTGATTCTATTTTAGCAGAAGATCCTGATAAATCAAGACTTTTAGGTTCGCCGGATAAGCTGTATTTACGCTATAAATTTTATTATAAAGACAAATTGAGTATCGGATTAACTGCTGAAAAAGATCCGGGAGAACAGTTTTTTCAAGGCGCACAGAAATACGGGTTTGATTATTATTCTGGACATTTTCAACTCCGTGATGTCGGACGATTTAAAACCATTAATCTTGGTGATTATTCGGTTCAATTCGGACAGGGATTAGTCGCATGGTCAAGTATGAGCTTCGGGAAAACACCTTATGTTATGGATGTAGCAAAAAAAGCAAGAGGAATTCATCGTTATACATCTACAAACGAAAATCAGTTTTTTCGCGGCGCTGCAACCACCATTGATTTTGGCGATTTTGAGGCGTCGGCTTTTTTCTCCTATAAACCGATTGATGCAAATATTGACCAGACAGATACTTTGGATGTGATTCAGACGGTTAGTTCATTTCAAAATGTCGGATATCACCGTACACCCTCTGAAATCGCTGATAGAAATGCAATACAGGAAATGATTGCAGGTGGGAATGTCAAATATTCTTATAAAAATTTACGACTTGGTTCTACCTTTGCATATTATAATTATGATGTGGATTTAGTTCTTCCCGATCAACCGTATCGTTTGTTTGATTTTCAGGGAAGCAGTTTTTATAATGCTGGATTGGATTTCCGTTGGCAAGTGCAAAAACTTGGATTGTTTGGTGAAATGGCAATTAATGATGTTGGATACCCTGCTTTAGTTGCCGGTGCGACAGCAAGTATTGCTCCGCAAATGGCCATGTCGGTGGTTTATCGTGATGTCTCGCCTGGATATTATGCCGGATATGCTTCTGCATTTGGCGAAAACTCTAGCATTGGTAATGAGAAAGGCTTTTTTATCGGTACAGATATGTCCTTGTTTCCCGGTTGGAAATTCCGTGGATATTTTGACATGTTTGTTTTCCCGTGGATAGCTTATCAAGCCAATGCGCCTTCTGATGGTTTTGATTGGTTCGCACAAGTTGATTATAAATTGAGTCGCTCTGTTTCAATGTTTTGGCGTTTTAAAGGACAAGAAAAAGACGATGCATATACTCCTGAAAATGCCTACTTTGGTGTTATGTTGCCCGAAAAAAGTTTTAAAGCTAGATATAGTATTGATATTAAAGCCGATAAACAATGGAGATTAAAATCACAGTTGGAGTATAATGGTTTTACGCCAAAACCTGATGACCCGATAGAACATGGTTATTTGTTGTCTCAGGATTTAATTTGGGATGTCCCTAATAAGCCATTGCGATTTGCAAGTCGGTTTGCGGTGTTTAAAACGGATACTTATAACGCTCGAATTTATGCTTATGAGTACGATGTACTTTATGCTTTTTCCATTCCTGCGTATTATTATCAGGGAAAACGTATGTATCTACTTGTGAAATATTCTCCGCTTGATCAATTGGATATTTGGTTTAGAATTGCACGCACGTACTACGATAATCGAGATGTTGTCAGTAGTGGGTTAACAGAAATTGATGCACCGCATAAGACGGATGTTAAATTGCAAATCCGTTATAAATTCTAATCTATTTTTACAAATTGACGCACATGGGAAAACCCTTCGCCTGTAACTTCATAAAAATAGATGCCTGGCGATAAATCATGTAAATTGAGGCTAATTGATAGTGTGCCACTTTCATTATGTTGGACTGTTGTGGTACTGATATGTTTTCCCAAACGGTTATATAAATGAATTTCTATGTCTTTCAGATTGTTTTTTTTGATATTTAATTCAAGCTTAGCATTGTTTTTTACCGGATTCGGGAAAATTTGCATCTCAAATTCTGATTGAGTATTTGTTTCAGCTTTAGTAAGTCCTGTGTTTGGGAGTGAATACCAGCTTTGCGTGTATCGATTGTATCGATAAACTTGATTTCCACTTTTTACAAAAACATCCACATAATCATCCTCAGTATCGTATCGAACGTTTAAGTTACTGAGTTGTACAATTCCTGAGATACGTTGAAGCCCGTTGTTTTCCAATGAATACCAATAGGCAGCATAATAATTATACACATGAACGGCAGTATCTGAAATGACATAAATTCCGCTTGGGTTGTGGGAATTATTATTGCAGGCAGCAATTTCATTAATTATCGGAGCCTCTTCATCGCGAGCAAGTCCGTTTGACGGAAAAGCCAACCAATTTTCAGAGTACCAACTGTATTCATAAATCGCTGTGTCTGTTATTCCGAGAATTCCGCTTGATGTACTATAGGTATTGTCATAAGTTGCAATATGATGAATTTCTTGAGCGTGTAATGCGACGTTTGACAGCAAAAAGAGTAGGAGTGGGAGTATTGTTTTCATAGGCTTAGTTTACATGAATTTGAGCAAAAATCACACCGTTTTTTGTCTTATACTCCATTATCATAATTTTGCTTTACAAAGAAAATAGATACTTTGACAAGGAAAATCACTTAGTTCACAAGTTTGGTAATTAATTCATTTGACGTTTTTTACCAAACATCCGAAAGTTTACCTAAATTATATGAATATAGTTTATCAGGGTCCTTATTAAATTTAAGTGATGCACTCGATTATCTTGGAAATACAATCCATTATTATGATGCAAAAATAAATTCCGAAGGTTCATTAATAATAATGGGATATCAAAATAAAATCTTTTGTTTAGATACAGAATTTATAATGCCAAGTTCTCAGGACTGGCATAGTGTTAATGGAGGTAATACAAATACTAATTCATTATAAATATTGTAACTAATCAGTATTAGCAAAAGTAGCTCGTTACCGTAAATTTGAGAAAGAACATTGGAATCAACAAGAGGTTGCAACCTCTTGTTTGATATCCGGGGTTCCATATTTTTTTTATTTGCATCCGCCATGTGGCGTATTATCGTGTTATCGTTTCAAATGCGTCTGAATAGTTATACCATTTATTAATCAAAAGTGCAAGTATAATACCGATGTAGATTCAGCACTGATAGGCGAAGCAAAGCGTAGCATATCGGTATTTTTGAATCACAATCGGTATAAACTCGTTGATAAATGCTTGTACTCAATTACAAATGCCTATCATACGGATATATCAACTTGAATTTCAAGCGCTTGTGGGTGGAGGTGTGGTTATATACGAGTTAGCAACAAGCAAACAAAACGAAAGTGCAACGATTAACAAGTAGATTTGACTCAAAATAAGCAACGATTAATTTTGATTTGCGACGAATAAGGCTTGTTTTCGTTGCAAGAAATGCATTGAATGAAAACTTTTATACATCAAAAAGACAATTGGCCTAAATTTACTTGGGATAGTAATATTTTCTTGGACTTGTTAAGCGAGGTAAGAAATTTACAGGGCAGACTTATCGGAAAAATGGAAACATTAGGTTTCGATTTAAGAAGTGAGGCTTTACTTGATATTTTGACTCTTGATGTATTAAAATCATCAGAGATTGAAGGAGAATTTCTTAATCACGACCAAGTACGTTCATCAATTGCACGTAGATTAGGAATGGAAATAGCAGGAGCAGTTGAATCCGACAGAAGTGTAGAAGGAGTAGTTGAAATGATGCTTGATGCAACTCAAAAATGCTTTGTCCCATTAACAGTTGACAGACTTTTTGATTGGCATGCTGCGTTATTTCCAACAGGTAGAAGTGGAATGTATAAGATAACTGTTGCAGACTGGAGAAAAGATACTACGGGACCTATGCAGGTTGTATCTGGAGCAATGGGAAAAGAAAAAGTACATTTCCATGCGCCAAATTCTGATGTGGTGGAAAAAGAAATGACCCGATTTATTGATTGGTTCAAGAACAGTAAAATTGAGTTTGTAATTAAAGCTGCAATTGCACATTTATGGTTTGTGACTATACACCCCTTTGAAGATGGAAACGGTAGGATAACAAGAGCGTTGACAGATATGCTTCTTGCTCAGTCCGACAAAAGTAACCAACGTTTTTACAGCATGTCTGCCCAAATTAGGTTAGAACGAAAACAATATTATGAGATATTGGAAAAAAAACAGAAAGGGAATTTAGACATAACAGAATGGATTGTTTGGTTTTTAAACTGCTTAATTAATGCTTTGAAATCGACTGATTCAATACTAATAAGAGTATTATTTAAAGCTGACTTTTGGCAAAAACACATAGATTCCACAATAAATGACCGTCAAAGAAAATTGTTGAATAAATTACTGGATGGTTTTGACGGAAAATTAACATCTTCTAAATGGGCGAAAATTGCAAAATGCTCTAAAGATACGGCGGTTAGGGATATTAACGACTTGATTGAGAAAGGAGTATTGCAAAAAGAACCAGCAGGTGGAAGAAGTACAAATTACGAACTGATAGAAATGCCAGCTGGTAATACGCAATAAAAAACATAGGGCGGAGTGCTAAATTTGAACAACATAACATTTAATAAACGGCTTGGTAAATTGATAGGTAAGTTTTTAAAAGTGCCCTACGTTTCTTATTGCCACCCTTACCGCCAAGTGTAAAAGACCGAAATGAACAGACAATTTGCTATTAAAAGAAAAACAAAATAATGAACAGCCCACGCACAAAACAGCATATTTGCAAGCTCCGATACACGAGTCGATGCTTCAGCTTGCAAAAAAGCTGTTTTATTAATGACGTTCGGTGTTAAATTTGTACATTTAAGGAATTTTAAAAATTGATTTGAATGCTAATTGACAACGAAAATAAAAACTATAAAGTCCACGAGTGGATTGCAAAATACACGGAAACTGGTAAATTTGATATTGTTACAGGATATTTCACTGTTGGAGCTCTTGCTTATTTATCAAAAACAACTAATAAAAAAATTGAGCATTTTAGATTTGTACTTGGAGACATCGTGAATGCTGATGAAGTAAAAGACAGAGCACTCGACTTGATGAATGAAAATATATCAGTTGAAGCAGCGCTAAAATTAAGTCAACTAGCAAAAGAAGCCGTAGAGTTTCTGAAACAAAAAAATGTCCCATCTTTGAGAAATTATGAATTAAGGACATTATGACTGAAGCAGATTTTATTCGAAATGAAGTGATAAAACCCATTCGTGCTTTGTTGGAAGACGGACATCATCGGGCGGCATTTATTTTAATGGCGCAGAGTATTGAGGTTTTGGGCAGTTTCTTGGATACGAAGCCGTTTCGTGCGCGATCACAATCGAAAATCCGTTTTCGAAATGCGTTATATTTTTTATTTCCTGGACTTTATTCTGCAAAAAATCGTGGCGATAAGTTGTATGAGCAGTTTCGTTCTCAGATGACACATATGTTTATTCCGTCTGCGCATTTAAAATTGCAAGTAAGCGGAACAAAGCATTTGGAGATGGAAGATGATAAGTTGGTTTTGAATGCACAACAGATGGCTGATGATATTGCAGCAGCAGGAGAGAAATTAATTCAAAAACTGGAGCGTGGGGAAATAAAACCTAAGCGTTTACCCTTTATTGATACAGATATGAAAAACGCCTGATGTTTTGCAAGCATCAGGCGTCAGAGAATTGGTTTTTAAGTGGATTTTTTACGGATTAACACAAACTAAGTTAGACCACCAGCCTTTTTTAAATCAATTCTCGGATTAACACACAGTATTGGAGTGTTTTTGTATGTTTCAAGCTCCTCGTCTGTTTTTAATTTTGGAATAATGTTTTTATAATTACTTAACATTATAGTTAGCATATCAGCATCTAACTCTTTTATCTGAACAAAAATTTCCGAAGGATAATTGTCTGTTTGATTTGCTCTGACAACTTGATAGTCAATTAGTTCATTGTCGAGTATTTTTTCGGCAAATCGCAAGTTACGGGTTGTAAGTCTGTTTTTTTCGTCACTTTTAAACAATGGGTAAAGTAAATACACATTCAAATTAAAATATCTTCCGAAAATTCGTATCCAGTTTAGATTTGCCCTTGTTTTAGGGTTATTATCAAGTGGAATTAAAATTTTCTTCAATTCTTTTCCCTCTGGAGATGCTTGCACCAAAACAAAAGCAATTTTTACGAATTTTTTCACCACTTTCATTGCTTTTTTAAGGGTTTTTTGCCCGTGGGTACCCATAATGGCTAAGTAGGCATCTAATTCTTGTGCCACTTCATAAATTGTTTTAAATATATTGCCTTTACGTACAATGGTTGAAATCTCAATGTCAGTATGGGATTTTTTAAATTTTTCTGCCAATTGCTTAAGTTCCTTTTCCTTTTCATCAATAAGATTTGATTTGTTTACAATATGGACAAGTGTAATTGGCGTTTTGATTTTTTTTGCAATCAAGTAAGCGTGTTCCATTGCAAAATGTGAAACATCGGTAAAGTCAATTGGGACAATGATACTGTTTTTCATATGTTAATCCATTTTAGGTTAATATTGAAAAGTTCAGAACGCTATTTTTTGTGAATATTCTTAAATAAAACATCACAAAAAGCATTTGGGTCATACTTTGTCATAATGCACATTATAATAATAAACGAGTTTTAACGTGAAAAGGTTGCTTAAATGTGTACTTTTTTTTAATTTAAACAAGAAAGTTTATGATTAAAACCGCTCAGGATTTTCTGAAAGTTTTATGTCACGAATAAGCATTTGTAGGTTTTTTCTCCCCATGAACACATTTTCCTCAATGGTATAACAGATATCAAATGGTTGATAATTTTTCGTTTTTTCGTAAAACTGGCCAAAGCCAAATCCAATTGCATCTATTGTGAGATTATCTCCAACATGCTGTATGATTTTTAGTTTCAGATGCTCGTCATTTTTCCCAACAATTTTTCCTTGCCCATTGTCAAATACATGACGCGATATAAATACCGGTTTCATATTATTGGGTCCGTAAGGTGCAAATTGTTTTAGGACTTTGTAGAATTTAGTGTTGATATGTTTTACCTCAATTAGTAAGTCGGCATTTATACTTGGTGTGAGTTGTTCTTCGGTAATATTTTCAGCAACATATTTTTCAAAACGCGCTTTAAATTTGTCGTAGTTTTCGGGTTTTAAAGTGAGACCTGCAGCATACATATGTCCGCCAAAATTTTCTAATAAATCGCTGCATTGTTCAACGGCATTATAAAGATTAAACCCTGGCACAGAACGAGCCGATCCACTATACATCCCATTTGATTCTGTCAATACAATTGTTGGACGAAAAAACACCTCAATTAGCCTGCTTGCGACAATGCCAATTACCCCTTTATGCCAATCTTCAGAACATACAACGGTCGCTTTTTTGTTTTTTCCGTCTATTTCATCCTCAGCTTGTTTAATTGCTTCATCTGTAATGCTATGATCAAGTGTTTTTCGCTCGTCATTAATCAAATTGATTTGATTCCCCATGTCAAAGGAAATATTTTTATCTTGAGCAATCAATAAATCAACGGCTTTTGATCCTGATTCCATGCGTCCAGCAGCATTTATTCGCGGACCAATTTTAAACACAATATCAGAAATGACAATTTCTTTATTTGTAAGATTGCTAAGGTCAATAATTGTTTTTAATCCGACTTGTGGCGAATGATTCAATACTTTTAAACCATAATGTGCCAACACTCGGTTTTCTCCTGTAATCGGAACAATGTCTGAGCCAATGCTTACCACTACGAGATCTAAATAATTGAGCAGTGTTTTCTCGTCGTAATTATTGTATTTGGCAAATCCTTGCAATAATTTAAAACCAACACCACAACCTGATAAATGCTTATACGGATAGTTACAATCCGCTCGTTTTGGGTCTAAAACTGCAATTGCTTCAGGTATTGTTTCGCCGGGTGTATGATGGTCACAAATGATTATATCTAGATTTTGCTCCGTGGCATATTTTACTTTATCAACTGCTTTAATACCGCAATCTAAGGCAATAATTAAATGGTATCCGTTTTTCGCAGCATAATCCAATCCAGCATATGAAATCCCATATCCTTCACGTTTTCTATCCGGAATATAACATTCCAAGTCCTTATGGTAATTAATTAAGTAATTGTATATTAGGGAAACCGAAGTTGTCCCATCCACATCATAATCACCATAAATCAAGATTTTTTCATTTTTTTCAATGGCTTGATTTAAGCGTTTTACCGCCTTGTCCATATCCTTCATCAAAAACGGATCATGTAGATCGTCTAAGCTGGGTCTGAAATATGACTTTGCAGTATCAAAATTAGTAATGCCACGCTGAACGAGAATTTCAGCAAGGAAATGATTAATATTGAGTGACTCAGCCATTTTTTTGACTGTATCAGGGTCTCCACTCGCTTGCAAAATCCACTTCCGATCCATTTATCACTTTGTCAATTATTATTATTTAGAAAGATTATACAATATTACCAAAAATATTTATTTTTATGAAATGATACTGCTAAAAACATCATATTTATTTCCTTGAATTTCCAAAAATAAAGCTTGTTCTTTCGATTCATAGCTGTGTGCATTGAAAAAAAAATCGTTTTAATTTTTTATTATGAATTTGGCATGGATTTTTTTTATGAACACATTATAAAGCTGTTATCTTTGCATAAATTTTACGTAGTCTATGGAAAATATGCATTTAAGTGAACAAGAAATTGTTCGACGGAAGAGTTTGCAAGCGTTGCGTGAGTTAGGAGTGAATCCTTATCCTGAAGCAGGATACGAAATTAATATCACAAGTAGTGAGATCTTAGCGCGTTTTGATGATGAAAAACCAGATGAAATGAAGTCTGTAAGTTTGGCCGGACGCATTATGTCTCGCCGGATTATGGGAAGTGCATCATTTGCAGAATTACAGGATAAAACCGGACGTATTCAGTTGTATTTTCGTCGTGATGATATTTGTCTTGGAGAGGATAAAGCCAAATACAATAAAATATTTA
Source organism: Bacteroidota bacterium (assembly GCA_034658655.1). Taxonomy (GTDB): domain Bacteria; phylum Bacteroidota; class Bacteroidia; order Bacteroidales; family ML635J-15; genus JAQIBY01. Next base: position 11,072 of record JAYEFQ010000061.1, on the reverse strand, counting down.
AGAAATATCTTGATATCGGTGATGTTATCGGGATTAAAGGCTATGCTTTTCGAACAAAAATGGGTGAAATTTCTGTGCATGTTAAAGATTTTACTGTCTTGTCCAAAGCAATTCGTCCTTTGCCAATTGTCAAAGAGAAAGACGGAAAAACTTATGATGCCTTTACTGACCCTGACCTACGGTATCGTCAGCGTTATGTTGACTTATTGGTGAATCCGCAAATTAAAGATGTGTTTTTCAAACGGACAAAACTTATTAATACCATGCGCGACATGTTCAATGAACATGGGTATCTCGAAGTAGAAACACCAATTTTGCAAGCAATACCAGGTGGTGCAGCAGCGCGGCCTTTTGCTACACATCATAACAGTCTGAATATGCCAATGTATTTGCGTATTGCGAATGAATTGTATTTGAAACGGCTGATTGTGGGGGGATTTGATGGCGTTTATGAGTTTTCTAAAGATTTCCGTAATGAGGGAATGGACAGAACACATAATCCGGAATTTACCGTGATGGAGATTTATGTTGCCTATAAAGATTATCATTGGATGATGGATTTCACCGAAGAAATGATTGAGCGGGTTGCAATTGCTTTGCATGGAAAAACACGTGTGCAATTAGGCGATAAAGAGATTGATTTTAAACGTCCCTACCCTAGAATTACCATGACAGACGCCATTAAAACGCATACGGGATATGATATTGCAGGAAAATCAGAGAATGAACTTCGTGAAATTTGTAAAGCCCTTGAGATTGAAATTGATTCGAGTATGGGAAAAGGTAAGTTAATTGATGAGATTTTTGGTGAGAAATGTGAACCAAACTATATTCAACCAACCTTCATCACTGATTATCCGAAAGAAATGTCACCCTTGACAAAAAAACATCGTGATAACCCGGATTTAACAGAGCGTTTTGAGCTTATGGTAAACGGAAAAGAACTTGCCAATGCTTACACCGAATTGAATGATCCGATTGATCAGCGAGAACGTTTTGAAGAGCAATTGAAGTTATCTCAAAAAGGTGATGACGAAGCCATGTTTATCGATCAAGATTTTCTGCGTGCTCTAGAATTTGGAATGCCACCAACTGCCGGAATGGGAATTGGAATTGACCGTTTAACCATGTTGATGACTGACAGTCCGTCTATTCAAGATGTTTTGTTTTTCCCACAGATGAAACCGGAGGTAAAACCCAAAGTAGATGAAAAGTCTGATTTTGTAGCGCTCGGAATTTCAGAAGAATGGGTCGATCTTATTTTTAAAGCAGGTTTTACTCAAATTGATGAATTGAAAGCTGAAAATCCGAATAAACTGCATCAAACTCTTTGCGGGATGAACAAAAAGCATAAACTTGGCTTGAAAAATCCAACCCAGGATGATGTAAAGGCGTGGATAGGATAGGTTTATTCTTTTATCTATTTTATTTCAAATTCGTTTTCAAACGCTTCGGTAACAATGGCTTTAAGCTTTTCCATGTCGGTGGGTTTGTTCTGTAGCGATTGTATTGAGCAAACAGTGTCTGCATCAAAGCCACAAGGATTTATCATTTTGAAATAATCTAAGTTCGTATTGGCGTTTAACGCAAATCCATGCATGGTAATAAATCGGCTGCTGCGGACTCCAATTGCTGCAATTTTTTTTGGTTTATCAAATCCATTATTTACCCAAACACCTGTTGCATCTTTTATGCGAAATCCGGTAATGCCATAGTTTTTAATACTGCGGATAATGACTTCTTCAAGTTTCCAAACATAGTCGATTAGGTATAAATCGAGGGCTTTTAAGTTTAAAATCGGATAACAAAGCAATTGTCCCTGGCCATGATAGGTGATGTTTCCTCCGCGTTCAGTTTTTATGCATTGTATGTCCTTTGTTTTTAGTTCCTTATCGGATGCCAGTAGGTTTTCTCTGCCAGCATTCATGCCGAGTGTAAAGACGTGCGGATGTTCGCAGAAAATTAAGTGATTTTTGAATCCGAGATCTTTTCCTGTTTTTCGCTGTTGAATTCCGAGTTCAAACAGTTCTCTTTGTTTTCGTCGAGCTGTTTCGTAGTCGATTAAGCCCCAGTCTTTTTTAATGTAATCGGACATTTTATACTTGTTGGTCGGCATGATAAGATGAGCGAACCAGTGGTGCCGATTCTATTTGTTTTAATCCGGCATGAAAACCGGCCTGTTTGAGCATTTCAAATTCTTCAGGGGTCCAGTATCGTTGAACCGATAAGTGATTTGCTGTTGGTTGCAGATATTGTCCGAGAGTAAGAATTTCACATCCTGCATTTACTAAATCGTCCATGCTTTTTAAAATCTCGTCGTAGGTTTCTCCTAATCCTAGCATTAGTCCTGATTTTGTTCGGATACCATGTTCTGACAGATATTTTATGACTTGCAGACTGGATTGGTATTTCGCTCTTGAACGAACTTCGGGGGTTAGTCGTTCAACTGTTTCCAAATTATGAGATACAATTTCCGGTTTCACTGCAATGATGATGTCTAACAAGTGTGGTAAAGCATCAAAATCCGGAATTAAAGTTTCCATTGTGGTTTTCGGATTAATTTTCCGAACTGCTTTTATCGTTTCTGCCCAATGTAATGCACCTTTGTCCTCAAGATCATCTCGGTCAACGGAAGTGATAACAGCATGTTTGAGTTTCATGAGTTTTATGGCTTCTGCGAGTTCTTTTGGTTCGTTGGGGTCGGGTGGGAGTGGTTTTCCTGTTTTTGTGTTGCAGAATTTACATGATCGTGTACAAATATCGCCTAAAATCAAGAAGGTTGCTGTACTGTTTCCCCAGCATTCACCAATGTTTGGGCATTTCCCACTTTCGCAAATTGTATGCAAGTGGTGCTCTTTTACAACTTGTTTAACAAAGGCATAATTTTCACCTTCTGGGAGTCTTACTTTTAACCAATCGGGTTTCCGTCTATTTGTCATAGCATAATTTTTATGCAAAATTAATGTTTTCGATGACATGGGGATTTAATAATGCATAAAATCTGATTTGGGGGTTGATTTTGATAAAAAAATACGCATCGGAAAATTATTTCGATGCGTATTGACTTGTTTTTTTTAAAGCTTATTATACTAATCCAGCGAATCCCATGAAAGCAAGAGCAAGGATCCCGGCAACTACGAGAGATGCAGGGATACCACGCATGCCTTTAGGAACTTGAACCAAGTCTAAGTGTTCGCGAATCCCGGCAAAAAGGATAAGTGCCAAAGCGAAACCACCTGCACTACCAATTGCAAAGAATACAGATTGTAATAAATCATAATCTTTTTGGATGGTAAGCAGAGCAACACCAAGGATAGCACAGTTGGTTGTAATTAAAGGGAGGAAAACTCCAAGTGCTTGATACAATGATGGACTGATTTTTTTTAGAATGATTTCTACCATTTGAACGAGAGACGCGATGATTAAAATAAAGGCAATGGTTTGCATGTATTGAAGTCCGAATCTTTCGAGTACATAGGTTTGAATGAGCCAAGTAATAATGGTTGCAAGTGTCATAACAAACAAAACAGCACCACTCATACCAGCTGCAGTTTTTATTTTTGAGGATACACCAAGAAAAGGGCAGATTCCTAAAAACTGAGCCAGAATAATATTATTGACAAATATTGCGCTAATAATGATTAATATATATTCCATAGTAAAATGTTTTATTTGTTACTTTCTTATTTTATTTGTTAATGCAATTAGGTAAGCTAAGCCGATAAAAGCTCCTGGAGCAAGGACAAATACCAACATTCCGTCACCTTCAGCAAGTTTGAATCCGAAAATGGAAAGTGAACCTAGTATTTCGCGCAACCCACCAAGTAGGGTAAGTGCAAATGCAAAACCAAGTCCCATTCCTAATCCATCAATGACGGAAGAGCCAATGTTGTTTTTGGATGCGAATGCTTCCGCACGACCGAGAATTATACAGTTCACAACAATCAGAGGAATAAACAAACCTAATTGTGCATGTAAAGCTGGAACATAAGCATTCATTGCTAAATCAATAATGGTTACAAACGAAGCAATGATAACAATGAAAGATGGGATTCTAACCTTATCTGGGATTACAGATTTTATTAATGAAATTACAAGGTTTGACATGACTAGAACAAATGTTGTAGCTAGTCCCATCCCGAGTCCGTTAATTGCTGAAGTGGTTACACCTAGAGTTGGACACATTCCAAGCAGAAGGACAAAAACAGGATTCTCTTTAATAAACCCTTTAGTAAAGTTTTTTATTTGATTCATTATTGGACTCCTTCCTTTTTATTGTTCATAAATGTATTATAAGCTCTTTGTGTTGCATCGCAAAATGCTCGTGATGAAATGGTTGCCGCAGTAATTGCTTGAACGTTCCCACCATCTTTAGTGACAGAAAGTTTGAATGATTGTGGGTTTTGGTTTTTGAATTGGACAGAAAAGTCACTTTTTGAAATATCCATTTTATCACCTAATCCTGGAGTCTCTTTATGTTCCAAAACTGCAGTATTAAAAATGGTTCCATCAGGTAAAAATCCTATCATAATCCAAAATCTTCCGCTAAAACCTTTGTCGGTGTATGTTTTTACTGCTGTTCCAACATATTCTTCTCCTTTGTATGCATGATAGAAACTTAAATTATCAGTGCCATTTTGTGGTTTGACGAGCAGTTCTTCATCCAATTTATTAATTTCAGGGAGTACAGTAGATATCGCAGTTTCCAATTTTGCTTGTTTAGATTTTGCAATTGGTTCTTTTGTTGCATTGTAAACGAAGCCAAGTGCGACACTTGCTATGGCAGTAATGACAAAGAGTGTCAATACCATATTTACAATTGTTGATTCTTTTTTAGCCATATTTAAATCATTTAAAAATTCTTATTTCTTTTCTTTGACTACACCAAATAGTTTGGGTTTCATACTGTTATTGATTAGCGGAACAAATGCATTCATAATCAGAATTGCAAATGAAATTCCTTCGGGATATGCTCCCCAAACACGAATGGCTACGGTAATTATACCAATCCCTATTCCGTAAATCCACATGCCTTTTATCGACATAGGTGAAGTTACCATGTCTGTTGCCATGTAAATTGCTCCTAACATAACTCCTCCTGCTAACAAATGAAACGCGGGTCCTGCAAAGGCAGTCGGGTCGATAAGATTCATGACCCCAGCGAATAATGCAATAGTTGCAAAAATGGATAGGGGAATATGAATAGTGATGATTTTTTTCCAAAGCAGGTAAATTCCTCCAATGAGCAAGGCAATGGCAGAAATTTCGCCGAGTGAACCACCCATTTCTCCAGTCATCATATCAACAAGACTTGTCGGCATACTGCTCATAATGTCAGAGACTTTTTCGCCGTTGGAAAGTCCTTCTTTCATTATTGCTAATGGAGTTGCTCCGGTTTCTGCATCAATACCGCTAAAGTTTAAAACGGAAATTTTTGGCCAGCTTGTCATTTGTACAGGGAAAGAGATCAGCATAAAAACACGACCGACGAGAGCGGGGTTAAATGGGTTTTTACCGAGTCCTCCGAAAGACATTTTTCCAACGCCAATAGCAATAAGTGCGCCGATAATCATAATCCACCAAGGTAGGTTTGCCGGAACGTTAAATGCAAGCAACATTCCTGTAAGTACTGCAGAACCGTCTGGAATTGAGTTTTGCCCTTTGATTAGGAATTTTTGAATCAGCCATTCGAAAAGTATGCAGGATACGATTGCAATTGCCTGAATTCTTAAGGCATCAAGTCCGAAAAAATAGACTGATACTAGCAGTGCCGGTATCAATGCGATAATTACTCCATACATTATTTTTGGTACCGAGTCTTTGTTCTTGACATGTGGTGATAATGAAACGTTTAATTTATTCATTATATTAATTTTTTCTTGAGCGAATGATTTGACTTACATTTGATTTTCCTAAACGGATGTAGTCCAGTAGTGGAACACCGGCAGGGCAGGTATAAGAACATGAACCACATTCTATGCAATCCATGACATGTTCATTTTCGAGTTTTTCCCAATCATTGATTTCTGAAATGTTTTTCAATAAGAAAGGTTCTAATCCCTGTGGGCAAACAAATGTACAGCGAGCACAGCGGATGCAGTTATATGAGCTTGCACGTTTGCTTTCTTTTTGGTTGAAAATCAAAATTCCACTTGTTCCTTTTGCAACGGGAACATCTGTTTCAGAGATTGCTTTTCCCATCATTGGGCCACCGTTTACCACTTTGCCGGTATCTTTTGGTAATCCTCCTGCAGCTTCAATTAATTCATTTGCTGAAGTGCCGATTCTTACCATCAGGTTGACTGGTTTCTTTACGGATTTTCCGGTTACGGTAACTACGCGCTCAATAAGTGGTTTGTTTTTCTGTACTGCTTCGTAAACAGCGATTGTAGTGCCTACATTTTGTACAACACAACCAACATCTAATGGCAATCCTCCGCTTGGAACTTCACGATCAAGAACTGCTTTAATGAGTTGTTTTTCACCACCTTGAGGATATTGTACTTTCAATGCGATGATTTCAATGCCTTGATATTCTTTTGCAATTTTGCTTAATAATTCAATGGCATCGGGCTTGTTATTTTCAATTCCGATGATTGCTTTTTCCACGCCTGTGGTTTTCATTATCAAACTGGTACCAATCATTATTTCATGTGCTTTTTCGAGCATGACACGGTGATCGGCAGTTAAATATGGTTCGCACTCAACGGCATTAATAACAATGTGGTCTATGGTTTTTCCTTCTGGGACAGAAAGTTTAACATGGGTTGGGAAAGTTGCTCCTCCGAGTCCAACAATTCCAGCCTCCATTATTTTCTGTTTAATTTCTTCAGGCGTTTTCGATAGATCTTTAATTAGTGCAGGATCGCGGTCTATATTCTCTTCCCATTCATCGCCATCAACATTAATAATAACGGATGGTTTTTTGTATCCTGAGCTGTCTAAGACATTATCAATTTTCTTGACTTTTCCGGAAACGGATGAATGAATATTTGCTGAAACGAATCCGCCTGCTTTTGCAATCAGAGTTCCGGTTTTTACCACATCGCCACGTTTAACAACAGCTTGTGCCGGAGCACCGATATGTTGCGCCAGAGGGATGACAACCTGTTTTGGTAATGGCAGATATTGTATTTCAGCAGTGGCAGCCATTTTGTTTTCTGCCGGATGAACGCCGCCTTTTGAAAAGGTTTTCAACATGTTGCTTCCTCCTATTTATCTATATTAGTATTTGTGTCTTTTTCTTCAGCTTTTAGGGCTGTCTCTTTTGTTTCCTCGGTTTTTGGAGCTGTTTTATCCGTCGTAGGTTTTGTTTCAGCCTTTGTTGCTTCTTTTTTTGGAACTGTTTTCGCTGCAGGTTTTTCTGCTTTCGGTTTGCGTGGTGGAAAGTTCAGTTCAAGAATTGCATTTGTTGGGCATACTTCAACACACTTACGACAGAGCTTACATTTTTCGTCATCGATGTAAGCTAAGTTATTTTCCAGTGTGATTGCGTCAAATGGACATACTTTCACACATTTTCCGCATCCGATACAGGCAACATCACAGGCTTTTTTCGCTGGAGCACCTTTGTCAGTATTTATGCACGAAACATAAATGCGACGTGATTTTTTACCCACATTACGTAGTTCAATGATGTCGCGAGGACATGCATCAACACATGCACCGCATGCAGTACAAGCATCTTCAACGACTTCGGGTAAATTGGTCTCAGGATTCATGTGAATTGCGTCAAATGTACACGCATCAACACAATCGCCTAACCCAAGGCATCCGTAAGCACAATCGGTTGTTCCTCCAAAAAGTGAATGTGCGATTGCACATGATTTAGGTCCGTCGTATTCACGTACTTCTTTTCGATAGTTAGGGCTTCCTTGACATCTGACGACTGCAACCTGTGGCTCTTTTTCCGAAACTTCTGCCCCGAGTGCGTTAGCGACATTTTTCATTAAATCATTTCCTCCCACAGGGCAGAATAATGAATCAAGATTATCCGCAGAGACACAGGCTTCAGCAAATCCACGACATCCGGGATAACCGCAACCTCCACAATTTGCTCCAGGAAGAATCTCTTCAATTTCATCAATGCGAGGATCTTCAACCACTTTGAATTTCTGCGCAACAAAATACAGTATCAGCGCCAGGATAATTCCGAGTCCGCTGAGTGTTGCCAATGTTAAAAGTACAATCGTTAAATCGTCCATATTATTGCATGATTTTATGTAAATTAAATTGGAAAGATTGTTTTAGTTTCTCCTTAAACAGCGATAAAACTGTATAATATGGAACAAGGCTAAACACAGCAATCAATCCGCTAAGACCTTCTTTATTTGTTATGCTGAGTGAAATAATCAGGACAGTTACTACTACAAGAAATGGTAGTAAGTACCCATAAAACAGGGCTTTCATACCGAGCTTTTCTGTCATTACTATGGATACTTTTTCTCCGGTTTTGACATCAGAAGCAACATTATAAATTTCAATGATTTTTGCTTGGGTGTCAGTTCCGCAGACGCCATTTAGTTTGCAGGAAATACAGGCTGATTGCGCCATTATTTTTACAAAAACATTGTGACCCTCTATGTGGTCAACGATTCCGCTATGTTCAACGATTCCTTTACCTGCCATCGTTTATTGGGTTTGAATTTTAAACAACAAAAGTATAAGTTTTCCGATTTATAAAAACTGCTTTTTGTTGGTTTTGAATCATATTCCCGTAATTTATAATGAGTTTAAGTAAGGTTTTTGTATAAGTGTAAGATTGATAGATTAGTAGGGAGGAGGTTGGGAAAACAATTGTCATTCGATTGGAAAAGGGATACAATTGTCATTCAATGGGAAAGGGAAAAACGATTGTCATTCGATGGGGAAAAACGAAGATGCCTTCCGAAAGCTTTCTGGATGCGTCCCGAAAGTTTTCGGAAGGCGATGGATTTCTGCTCAAGGTCTTGCTGAGCAAAGGAATGTGCGACGGAAAGCCGATGCTTTGAGTTGAGGACAGTCAACAGTTTAGCACAGAGCAATCGTTTGGAATTTTTAAGTTTGGTGCTTGTTATTTATTTGTTATTTGTTATTTCCTTTAACGGTTTTCATTAAGTTATTTTTAATGTTTCATGTTTTTTTCCAAATAATTCACAGGATTGTATGTATGTTCTCTCTCTCTTGGCATGTCAGGGATTCCATTGCCATTTGTGTCTGGAAATTTAGAAACGAAATGTAAAAATGCTTGCCATTCTTTTCCTTCTTGTATGCCGGGTTTGATGGGGTCGAAATCAAGATATTGTGTTTCCATATCAATAATAGGAATTCCGTTGACATCTTTTGGTTTTACATTAACAATGCCAAAGCTTTTTTTCTTAATCATGCTAAAAAATGTCAGTAAATATGAATTTGCAGTGACTGTATAAAGATTTCCATTTTTTTTGCTGATGTCAAGTTGTTCCCATTCATTTTTCTCGTTTCTCAATTCAATTTGCTGCACTTTTTTGAGAAATCTATTTGACATATTTGCAGTAATGCGAATCCCACTATAATAACAGTATGCTGCCGTTGATGAGCTTTGTGTCATCAGTAAAACTTCAAGAACATTTTTCAGCTCTTTGGCTGTAACAAAAACTTGTGCTAATGGATATCCGGGATGTGCATTATTGCCTTCGCCGAGTGAGACAATTCTGAAAATATCAGAAACATTTTGCTTTCCATATTTTCCAGTTCTTAATTGGTCGCGAATAACACCTGCAGAAATCAATGACATGTCGGAATGTATGCCATTGTCTGTTGTATAACTTTGTATGGCGTCAGCAAGCAAAGGGCCAAGTGTTGATTTTCCGAGGTCTCCGTCTTCATGACATTCCATATTAAATGCGGTTTCAAAAATTACATCGTCATATTGAATCCCGAGAGGGTCTAATAGTTCACTTTGTACAATTTCTTTTTGTTCGTCGATTTGCCTTTGGATACTCATGCTTGCTTGAATTTCATCATCAACAGGAATAAGCTCATGGCTTATCATTTGATATTTACCATCAGTTTTCCGGAAATGTAGTTTCCCGATGTTTAACCCACCGCTCCCGGTTTGCACAACGGGAATTCCGGATTCAATAATTGGTTCCTCTAATTTTGTATGTGTATGTCCGCTGATAATTGCATGTATATATGGTGCGGTTTTTTTTGCGAGTTTTACATCTTCCCCAGTCCATTCGCCGTCTTCTTTTGCAACGCCTGAGTGTGATAATACAATAACAAAATCGGCCTTTTCTGATTTAATTAAGTCTTTTGCTGCTTTCTTTGCGGTTCTTATTTGATTGGTTATTTCCACCGGAGGTAATAGTGGTTGAACTTCCATCGCATCAATGCCATAAATGCCGAGAAAAGCAATTTTCACGCCTTTTTCTTCATGAATAGCTACCTTTTTAATAATTTTTTTATCGAAAAGTGTTTCTAAGGCATCGTCGCGGCTGTCTTTTTTGTCAAATTCGACATTTGAGAGCAAAAGTTGAGGGATTTCATGTTCATCTCGTGCACGGTTAATGATTTGCGCAAGCATTTCGGGTCCGTAATCGAATTCATGATTCCCGATTGTGATATAATCATATCCCATTTGATGCATTAATTTGAGTTGAAAACCGCTTTCTTTTTCGAGTGGATGAAAGAGTGATCCCATCAGGAAATCGCCACCATCAACAGCAAGCACAATGTCTTTTGGATTATCGAGTTTTGTTTTTTGAATATAAGCAGCAATTCGAGCAAAACCTCCACGGGTTAGGTCGTCACCGGTTATTTTCGGCGTATATTCTAATTCAGGTGAATATCCATTGAGTTTTGAATGTAAATCGTTGGTGTGTAAAATGATGATGTCTTGTGAGAATGCCGGTTTTAAAAAGCTAGCCAAGATAATTATTAAAAGAATTCGTTTCATAATGATTGATTTTGTTTGGGGTAAAAATACATAAAATTGATTGAATCGGAAGCATTTGATGCTTAATATATATGATTAAATATGTGTGGGGAATTAATTTTTGAATTATCTGAATATTTCATCAATTGTCTCAATGTATTTTTTCCCAATACTT
>JAYEFQ010000060.1:0-17352 GCA_034658655.1 Bacteroidota bacterium | reverse complement strand
CTATATGTATTCATACTTGATATATTTTATCAGTTATTTTCATTTTTCTTGTATTTCCCCATCTTATTGGTAAGGGTGGCATGTAAATTTTGTGCTGCATTTCCCCTATCCCAATAAACTTTTGCTTCACAAAATAATAAAAATATCACTAGCATCCAAAAATTTTCAAGAATAACTTAAAAAAAACATCTGCATCTCAGTAATAGTTACTACTCAGCAGGTATAATTATCTGAATACGTGCCAATTACAACTAACTAAGTGTCTATCAAGAAATAAGCTTAACAACCACTTAATCTTTTGCAATTCAACTATCAAAAATCACTAATCACACTTAATCAGCAACTTATAAGCTTTTAGACTGAACTCATTATTTATTTTCATATACTGGTGTTATTCCCATATTATCAAAAATAAAGGCATATACATCTGCATATTCATCAATAATTTTTTGTGTTGGTTTGCCTGCTCCGTGTCCGGCTTTAGTTTCAATACGTATCATTACCGGGTTTTCTCCTTTGTAATGCTCCTGCAAAGTTGCAATGTATTTAAAAGAATGCGCCGGCACCACACGATCATCATGATCAGCAGTTTTCACGAGCACAGCAGGATATTCTTTCCCTGATTCAATATTATGAATCGGAGAATAAGCTCTCAAATACTCAAACATTTCTTTACAGTCCTGGCTGGTTCCATAATCGCTGGCCCAATATTTTCCGATGGTAAACAAATGATAACGCAGCATATCCATAACCCCCACAGAAGGCACAGCAACCTGAAACAAATCAGGACGTTGGTTTGTAACCGCGCCTACGAGTAAACCTCCGTTAGAACCACCCATAATTGCAAGTTTATCCGAATTGGTATAATCTTCATCAATCAGATATTCAGCAGCAGCAATAAAGTCGTCAAAGACATTTTGTTTTTTCATTTTTATACCTGCTTTATGCCACTCTTGACCATATTCACCACCACCGCGTAAATTTGCCATAGCATACACTCCACCTTGTTCAAGCCAAATTAAACGAGTTATACTGAATGAAGGTGTAAGGCTGATATTAAATCCACCGTAACCATACAAAATTGCAGGATTATTTCCGTCTAATTCAATGCCTTTTTTATGAACAATAAACATGGGCACTTTTGTTCCATCTTTACTTTCATAAAAAATCTGTTTAGTTTCGTATTTTGTTTCGTCAAAATCAATTTCTGACGATTGATATAAACTTGATTCATTATTATCAATATCGTAATGATAAACTGTAGAGGGTGTTGTAAAAGATGTTACGGTATAAAAAGTTTCAGTATCATCTGTATCGCCACCAAATCCACTAACGGTACCAAGTACTGGGATATCAACATCACAGAGATAATTTCCATTCAAATCAAACACTTTCACAACAGAATGTGCATCTTTCATATATTTGGCGATCAGTTTTTCACCAATTGGGGAAACGCTACGAAGCACATAATCCATTTCTCCGATGATATCTTCCCAATTTTCTTTTTCAGGATTTTCAGGATCAATAGTAATCAGTTTATATTTTGGCGCCTCATAATTTGTCATAACAATCAGTTTCCCATCAATATGATCAAGAGCCCAAAAATCATGATCAAAATCGGTTACAATTTTTTCAATTTCGGCATTTTCATCATTTAAATCCCTAAAATAAAGTGCATTACCACTAGTAGATTCAGATACTGAGATAATCAAATACGCTTCATCATCAGTAACATCAGTACTGAAACTCCAAGCGTTATTTTCGGTGTCTTCATAAACCAAGCGGTCATCAGATTGATTATCACCGAGTTTATGATAAAAAATTCGATTGTCTTTATTCATCCCTGACAATTCATCACCTTCTTTAGGCTCTGGGAAACGACTGTAAAAAAAGCCATCTCCATACCATGCTACACCAGAAAATTTTATCCATTGCAAGTGGTCTGACAAGTCATTTCCGCTTTCAATGTCTTTAACAAAATACTCTTTCCAATCAGAACCTGAACGAGATATGCCATAAGCAAGATATTTTACGTCATTGGATGCTGATGTCCCTGCCAAAGCAACAGTTCCATCTTCTGATAAAGCATTAGGATCTAAAAGCACTCGACCTTCAGAATCTAAATCATCTTTTATGTATAAAACCGATTGATTTTGCAGTCCGTCATTTCTGTAATAGAAGTAATAGCCGGCTTTATGATAAGGAGCAGATTGCTTGGGATAATCCCAATTTTTTTCGAGCCGATTTCTGATATCATCACGAAAGGGAATACTGTTAAGATAAGAAAAGGTAACTTTATTTTGAGCCGTTACCCATGCTTCTGTTTCTTTACTTGTATCATTTTCTAACCAATAGTAAGGCTCTGTAACATCTTCTCCAAAATACGTATAGACAACATCTGATTTTTCAGTTTCAGGATATTCCCAGACTTTTTTATCAGTATCAGTCTTACAAGCAAGAGCCAAAAGTGCTAGCAAACTAACTAAAAGTAGATTTTTTATCATAATTTCACCATTTATTTATTTCGTCAAATATAACAAAAGACGACGGCAAAGGTTTGTGCTTAACAAATCTTTAACAGGAAAACCATAGAAAAGCCAGCTTTATAATGACAAAATCACCAAACCTGAAACCTGTATTTGTTTTGAATTTTGGATTTTCACAATATAGGTTCCATTATTTAACTTAGTCAGATTAATTTGATTATCATGCTTTAAAATTCCTTTTTGATGACACTTCCCATCAACACTATAAATAACATACTCAACCTCTCCTTTGAGATTATGAGCGATAAAAACAGTCGAGCTTGCAGGGTTTGGGAACAAATTAAAACGTGAATCGAAGTGTGTAGAAATTGCGTCAGCGTTTCCGGAATAGACTCGGATATTATCAAGATAAAGATTATTTCCTCTGTCATTTTTTGCCATAAAACGCAGCATAATTTCTTGTCCAGCAAAATCATCTAAATTAAGATTTATTGTATCCCAATCTGCTTCAGATTCCGGTATCCATGGCAATGAATTTGAATTTCCATCAACTGTCGCCATGTTTTCACCACCATTTGCAAACAACAAATACGGAAATGACTGCCCACAATCAGCTGAAACTAAAACAAATAAACTGTCATTATAAATATATTCCAATCGTTTTTTATAAGCGATATCAAAACTAAGATTTAGTTGCTCATCAGTATCGGGCAAAGGAATTAATGAAGAATACAAAACATCTTCCTGTCCCTCTCGCGGGAAATAATTATAAAACTCCATGCTCAATGCAATGTTCATCTCATTTATTGATGGTGCATTACTAATTTTCCATCCATTAACTCCATCGGGATTATCAACAATCCAGTTATTATCAATAAATTCTGATTCATAGCTTTCAAAATCATCAAGGAAAGGATATTCAACAGACTCTATCACATTGGCATGAGCAACATCTGCATTATTATAAACATCAAACTCTCTAGTATTAATAAGCGGTTCAGCCCAAACCCAAAGATTATTATTACCCGCCTCCAAAAACATTTCGGGCAAGTCAATAATCACTGTTTCATCAGCAGCTAATGTTCCTGTCCAATTCTGAGTAATTGTATCGCCATTATTTAGTCGCCAATTATAATTTATTTCGTTAAGATTTTCTGTTCCACGATTAATCAATGTAATTTTCGGTGTTATATTTTCATTTCCTGGGCAGACAAAATCAGCTGCAAACTCCTGAATCTCAAGTTTAACATCAAAAGAGTCTGTTACCGGAGGAAGAGGATCGTTGCTTAAAGCCAGATAATCAAACGCTGCCAGCACATCAATCATTCCGTTTCCATAAACATTGTCTTCACCCAGCTCACCCAAATCATGTGCCGTAACATATAATGCTTCTTTCAAACTCACAGCATCCAAATAGGGATAAGCCTCTTTTAGCAGCAACAAAGCTCCCGAAACATGTGGACAAGCCATAGACGTTCCTGAAAGCAAAGAAAATTCATCCTGCCCAGAACACGAACGAACTGAAACCCCGGGAGCAGAAACTTCCGGCTTGATTTGCAATGACCCACCGGTTTCAACACATGGAGTTGGTCCTCTCGAAGAAAAATCAGCAATGGGATAACTATCAGTATTTCCATTGACCGCACCAACAGACATCACATTTAATTCAGAAAATGCCCTCATGGCAGGAAATCCATTCGTTTGAGCAGCGGGACCATCATTTCCAGCTGAAAAAGGGGATAAGATTCCAGCTGCTTCAATCACTTCAAGAATCTGAGCTTCCTCCATATTACAGGCATCAAACTCCAAGGCCAAATCATAGGAATAGCCCCATGAATTATTAATTACATCAGGCACATCGTCGGTTGTTTCTACGTTTCCATCAGGATTAAGAACCCATTGATATACATTCATAAAATCTGCAGGGTCAAGCAAATCGCTTTCAGAACTTGCCACCGGGTCGGAAGCAATCCAATACGAATTATAAGCTACACCAATGGTATCGTTAGTTTCCTCGACCAATCCCAGTACCGTACCTGTTGTATGCGTACCATGACTTGAACTTGCATGATCTGTCGGTACCGGAGAACGCATTCCGTACCATACTTGAATCATCGGACGATGATTTCCTAAAAAGCGATTACTGATGGCAGGATGATTGGGAAAAACACCGGTATCCATACTCAAAAACAATAAATTTCTACCTGTATATCCCATTTCCCACATTGCGGGCGCATTAATTGCTGCTAAACCAGCCTCAATTCCACCTTCAGCTTTTGCTTGCGAGGGTTTTATCTTCACTGGCTCTTCAAACGTGTAACGAGGAGAATTAATATCAATACGCTCAACCATAGGAATCGCAGCGATTTCATCAAGATAAAATGCAGGAACATTCAAACGCACAGCATTTACGATCCAAAAACTTTCCTCAATAGAAATATTGCTATATCCTCTTTGGGACAATGCCAATAATTCACTCTTAAATGCAGTTTGTGACATTTTCGCCACAGATTTCAACTCAGACTGAATTGTTTTGACACGTTGATTTTTTCCTGCTTTCTGAGCTTTCATTTTCTGATGAAAAACCATCAAATCAAAATCATCTTGCAAATAAACAATAACATCCAAATTATCATTAGACCGTTCATGCATTTCGTGCTGTAAAGCAGGAGTTAAAACGTTTTGAGCATTAACAAAAATGCTAATTAACATCAAAAAAAGAAAAGGTAATAAAAGTCGTTTCATAAATCAATATTTAGGATAGCAAATTACAGAAAAATCAGCAACAAATAGAATTTAATAATTTATATTCAAAAATATTTTCAAAGCATGAAAAATACTGCAAAAATTATAACTTTGTAACAAAGATAAAAAGTTTAATGTTATGACTATTATTGAAAAAATCATTGCAAATCATTCTGGTAAAACCAATGTAAACCCGGGTAATATTGTTGACATCATAATTGATGCCAGAGTTGCCAGAGATTTTGGAGGCGCAAATATTGTAAAAAACTTTGGCAGTGGAAGCTCCAGACAACAAGCAGCAATCAGCAATTTACCCTAAGGTCATTTGAAGGGGCAACAATCAGCAATCTTAAAAACTCTTATATTATGGGGAAAACATTTGTAGAAAAAATTTTAGACGCATCATGTGGAGCAATTGTATTCAGAAAACCGAATATAGTACTAACACATGACAATACTGCCAGTATCAAAAAAACATTTGAAAACATGGGCGGTACAAAATTAGCAAATCCTGATCAGTCCTTGGTTGTTCTGGATCACAATGCACCTCCGACCAATGCAAAATTAGCGACGCAATACCAAAACATTCGAGATTTTGTGACTGAACAAGGCATTAAGAAATTTTACGATGTCGGAAGCGGAATTTGTCATCAAATTATGTCTTATCATGCTAAACCGAGAATGATTATCGTAGGAAGCGATTCTCATACTTGTACTGCGGGAGCTTTCAATGCTTTGGCAGCAGGAATTGACAGAACAGAATCTGCTGGCATATGGAAAAAAGGCGAGACTTGGTTTAGAGTGCCAGAATCCATTAAAGTAGTATTGCATGGCGGATTACCAAAAGGTGTGTATGCAAAAGATTTATCACTGCATATTATCGGCATGATTGGTTCAGCAGGAGCGAATTACAATTCCATTGAATATCATGGTGAAGGCGTAAAAACCCTAAGCATTTCACAACGGATGACCTTGGCAAATCTTGCTTCAGAAATGGGCGCAAAAAATGCTGTCTTTCCACCGGATGAAGTATTGGCTGAATTTTACGGACGGGATGCCATTGAAGGCATTTGGGCTGATGATGACGCAGAATACATTCGCACAATTGAAATCAATTTATCTGAATTATTCCCCTTAGTTGCCGCACCACATCATGTGGACAATGTAAAAGCGCTGTCAGAAGTTCAGGGTTTAGAATTAAATCAAGGACTCATTGGAACATGTACCAACGGACGTCTTGAAGATTTACGCATTGCAGCAGAAGTACTGAAAGGCAAGCAGGTTAAACCCGGATTTCAATTACTGATTTTACCGGCATCGAAAGAAATTTACATGCAGGCAATGGAAGAAGGCATTTTAAAGACCTTTATGGATGCAAACGCACAAGTATTAGCAACCAGTTGCGGACCATGTCTTGGAACCGGACAAGGAATTCCTGCTGATGGATATCGAGTTTTCTCAACTGCAAACCGAAATTTCAAAGGCAGAATGGGAAATAAAGAAGCCGAAATTTATTTGGCCTCCCCTGCTGCAGTCGCGATTTCATCCATTTACGGAAAAATTACAGATCCTCGCGGCATAGAAGCTAATGATAAGTTTGAGTTTTCAAAAACACAAAATAATACCATTGAAGTTGGTGAAACCGATAATCGAAGACTTGGAAATGTATGGAATTACACCGACGCCAACGATTTGAATACCGACCAAATGTTTGCCGGAAACTTGACTTATAATGTGCTCAGCTCAGATGGAGAAGCTATAATGCCGCATTTATTTGAGGGTTTTGATCCAAATTTCTCGAAAAATGTACAAAAAGGCGATATCATTTTGGCTGGCGATAATTTTGGATGCGGATCATCTCGTGAACATCCGGCTGTTGGATTAGCATATGCAGGCGTGCAGGCTGTTATTGTAAAATCTGTAAATCGCATTTTCTACCGTTCTTCAGTAAATCAAGGGCTGCTGCTCATTGTACATCCAGAAGCTGTTGACGCTTACAAACCTGGCGATGAAGTAAATCTTGACACCAAAAATGGAAAAATTCAAATTGGAGATAAATCTTTCAGCTTTGCTCCATTACCTGGAAAATTAAAAGAAATAATCGATCAAAAAGGATTGGTCAACTGGATTAAAAATAATTAGAGTTTATTATATCATCCGATAGCAAAAAAGCTGTCGGATGGTTTTTAAAATGTAAATTATGGAAACAAAGCTCAGGTGGAAAAAGGGATTTTTTCAAATCGTTATGTGCTCATGCAAAACGACATGCAAGTTGGAGAATTAATTAACAAAACATTTTCTCAAACTGCCTACGGAGAACTCAATGGAAAAAAATATCAATTTATCACTTCGGGATTTTTCAAACAAAGCACAGAAATTATTGATACAAATACAAAAGCAATTGTTGGAAGAATTACTTACAGCATATGGTCATCCAAAGCAACAATTTCATTAAATGATGAAACACTATACTGGAAACAAGTGAGCATTTGGAAATCTAAATGGGAAATATCAAATGCGGCACACGAAATCATGGAGATATCAGGTTCACCAATCAAAGGTGAAATCGAAGCAAACACCTCAAACGAGCTCCATCTACTTTGCGGTATCTACATCACAAACTATTATTGGGAAGTCATTATTTTTATTCTAATTATGGTTTTCGTCATGACTTCCATATCAAGCTTATAATAAACCGGGTGAAGCCCGATGCCTGTGCCCACACCATTGTCCCGCTAGGGACAAAATATCGGCAACACCGGACAAGGAACGCAGCCCGGTGCTAATACACCCACCTACCCTGTCCCACTAGGTACAACCGTCCTATCCCACCAGGCGATGCACCTGCCGAAGTGCTTGCGAAACGATATCACAGCCTGTCCACCGGCTGACGGAAACACCGCTTAAATCAATTAATACTGTGAATAAATTGAACATTATAAACATAGGGGCTAAGAACAAATACAAACCGAATTTCCTTGAAAATGCAGATTATTCTTCAATTTGAATTTTAGTAACGACCTTGCATTGCTTTGGCACATGTTTTTTAATTCGTTTTACTTGGCCATCCGACATGACGGTTCCGCTAATATTGAGGTATTTTAAAGCGTTAAGCGATTTAATAATTTTACTTGATATATTTTTTACATTCGTGCCCGATATATCGAGATATTTTAAGCTTTTAAGATGCTCAGTAGAGGATGGAATTTCTGAAATTTGAGTATGTCTGCACTCAATATGTTGAATTTTTGACAGTTCACCGATATCTTCGGGTAGGCTCTGAATATTTGTGTTATTAATTTCAAGATGCTCGAGGTTTTCAAGTTGCGTAAAGGATGATGGTAGTTGGCTTATCTCATTGTCGTTTAGTTTTAATGTTTTGAGATTCTTTAGCTCTCCGATATTTTGAGGTAATGCTTTTATTGCAGTATATGATATATTTAAGAAACTAAGGTTTTTCCATGCCGATACGTTTTCTGGTAATTCCTTTAAACTGCTAATGGTGCAAGAGAAACTTTCTAACGCAGTTAAATTACGGATGTCATTAGGTAAATTTTCAATATTTGGCATGTTTAATTCAAGATGTTTTAACGTTGGAAGCTTCGTGATTTCTTCATGAAGTTTATCATCACGACATATGATTTGTAATTTCACTAATCGGGGAAAGGACTTTGCAATAAAGTTTTCATCTGGACATCTTCCTGAAATAGAGTGAATGCTTCGCTTTACCTTATAATTTAGTGCTCTTTCAAAACTTTCAAAACTAAGTTTCGGATAATCTACTTCTGATTGATTGCTAAAGTTCAAAAAGTTAATAATTTGAAATTCGCCATTGACTTTTTCTTCAAGACAAATTGTTTTATAATATCTCCCCTTCGGAATTTCATAAAAGGGCATTTCAGTTTTGAAATCTATTGCCGTACTTTTAGCTGGGAAATATTGACTGAAATAAAATTCGCCTGCTAGGTATCCGTTTGCTATATTTCCATTGTATTTTTCAGGAAGAAAGTAAAGACGTAAGCGCAAGTCTCCGGAAACTCCTTCAGTGCTTAAGTTTTTTATGGAATCTATAGATATTTGTAATTTTCCCTGCTTTGTGTCAAGATGCATTTCTGCCTTACCCAGCATTTGTATATTACTCTGCGCATTAGTAAATCCAACAGATACACATATTAAAAAAACGACTAGCCAGTGTCTATAGTTCATAAATACCATGTTTAGTGAGTTGATGCTCACAGTTTTTAAATGATTCCCAACAAAAAAGCGTGTAAGCAAAAACTTACACGCCATTAAGATAGAGTCTGTCCATAAAGTACGATTTCTTCGTTATGTTCGTATTTAAAACAGTCACTTACAAAAGTAAACTCCTTGATTTTAAATACTTCACAAGCCTTGAACTCGAACTTTATGAATCAGACTCTGACTAAATGGACGGACACTAAGATAGTATTATTTTTAAAATTATGCGTAAAATTTTATTTATTTTCGAGAAATTCCTCCAATTCTTCAATTGTCATTTCAAATTCAAATGCTGAATTTACTTTATAATAATTGTTTGGATCGTAAACATAGTCATATGCATATTTCGCATATTCTAAGCGAGAATCTTCGTAATCTAATGCTTTCATAATGGCTTTTACTTGATCAGAAGTTAAGCAGTTGCCCCGTGTAATTTGTTTTGCTAAAGTCATTTTACTGTCGTCGAAAGTTTTTTCATCAATGGCCGTTTTTGCATCATCAAAATCAAAACTTGTCATGGGACTGCTGCAATTTCCACTGGAACTAATGGTTTCACTGTCTTCTGTTATTATGGTTTCATAATAGCCAGTGTTTCCTGCAGTTATAGAATTTGTGGTTGTTGTGGTTGTAGTTGTGCTGGTTGTTGTTTGTGTTCCGCTACCTTGAATGCTCATGTTAATTTGTATGTTTTCATCCTTTTCAGATTCGTTAACATCCATATTCACATGCACGTCATTAGGGTTTCCGCTTGAAGTTGTTGTCATTGTTGTCTGCGTAGTCATGTTTTCATCCATATCAAAATCCACATTGACATCAACCTGCTCTCCATTTTCATCATCAACATTAACATCCATTGAAGTACCTGTCATGTTAACAATAAGTTTTGCTTTATCAGGCCTGTGTTTTTCGCCTGTGGTTTCACTGGTAAAGCTTTCTTCCTGTTTTATTACTGAAGTTTCTGGAGTTTCATAATTACTTTCGGTAATACCTGAATTATCAGCAGTTTCAGCAATATCAGTTTGACTTACTGGTCTCAAAGCATATTTTCCGTTTTTCTTTTGTATAATATTAAATGTATATTCCATTCCGGGAGTTTCAAACCACACACTTTTATTCATTGTTGGAATCGATTTATTATTAAACTCTAAACGGACTTTGTAAAAATCAGCATTCAAATCAACGGCTTTTACATTCGCTCGTGGTTTTTGATTTTGCTGAACACCGTTAAGGTACACAGTGAAAATTTCGCCTTGATCACTAAAAATAATTAAATTGCTATTTTGTGCAAACAAGCAGCCTGTAAGGGCAATCATAATAATGGTAAGTAATGTTTTTTTCATAATTATTAAAATTTAGTTTACGTTTTCTATTTTATCAAAATCCTTGCCAAGATATCATTTATTACTAATTAAAAATTTTCTGCCTGTTATGAAAACATCAGCGATAACAATCAAATGTATCCCAACTCCAATCAAAAACAGCCACCATGCAAATGTATGAGGCACGAAATTACTGGCTTTTGCAATTACGCTGTCAGTGTTGCTAATATTAAGCATTTCGAAAATACTGAAATCAGAACGCATAAAACTGACATAATCTTCAGTGTATGCAATGATTATAACAATAGAACCCACAATCAGGCTTGCCCAGTGCCATGTTTTTATTTTCAGGTATTCACGGTATGTAACAATTATCATGGCAAGCAGAATCATGCATAATGAATTAATCACAGGGGCGCAAACCGGCCCTACCCATGTAAACGGCAATAGAAACAATACATCCCATGTCATTAAAGTTTCCGGCCATCCTAGGAACACATACAAAAACACGTAGTAAAAAATATCCCATATCGCAAAAGCATAAATAAACCACGCCATGCCTGTCATGAATTTTCTTGCCGCTACAGCCGCTATGCTTACAAGCAATAACATGGTGGCTACCTCTCTGACGCTTTCAACCACTGCAAGGTCAGGGCTGATTAGTTGCAAAGGGAAATCAAAACCACCCGGATAAAAAATTTCTCTCAGGTAAATGACCACTGCGGTTTCTATCATGGCAAAAGCCACCGCAAATAGGCTGACCCATAAAAGTGTTCTGTATGGAAATATTTTCATAGCAAGTATTTTTTTATAATACCATTTTAAAATCAAAAATTCCAGTATTATGCCAATGTATAATCATTCACATAAAGATAATAATAAATGGTTAATAACGGTTAAAAAACAATTTAAAAAAGCAATAACAGTTCAATTACTCTTTCAAAAGACAAAAACTAAGCGGACAAAAAGAAAGAAAAAGCAATGTAATAAATATTCATATTTTTTTATTAACTTTACGTGAAAAAACATACCTTATGATAAATATACCTATCAATAGCATATTGTTAAGCATTTCTTTTCAATTTGAATTTTTACCTTTACTTATTGTAATAGGTCTTGCATTCCTGATTCCTATACTTTTATCATTGCTCAACCTAGGCAGAATCCCTACCGTGATCGTTGAAATCATGTTGGGATACATAGTTGGTAAATTTTTGTTCCCGACACTCCCTGATTTTAATACAGAATCGATGAATTTTCTTGCATTATCAGGATTTATGTTCCTTATGTTTTTGGGCGGACTCGAAATTGATGTCAATGATATTGTGCAATCTTTTCCACGAAAAAAACTGACAGCCAAAACCTTTGGTCAAAACCCCCTTCTTGTCGGCTTATTATACTTTCTGATATCGCTAGTACTTTCAATAGTACTTGCCGAACTTCTCAGTATTTTTATTCACATCAGCAATCCTTTGTACTTTGCCCTGATTATGGTGACAACTTCTGTAGGCATCATTCTGCCGGTATTAAAAGGACACAATATGCTGAACTCAAGTTTTGGGCAAATGGTAATCACAGCAGCTGCGCTGGCTGATATCCTGAGCATCCTCTTATTTTCATTTACCGCCTATATTTTAAAACACGGGTTTGAATTAAAACTACTACTGATACTTGGATTGTTTTTGTTGTTTTACATATTGTATAGGATGGGTCAGCGCCTGACAAAAAAGACATTTGTTAAACGCATTGCTCATCAACTTTCACATGCATCATCACAGATTCAGATTAGAGGTACCATTTTTCTCATCCTGTTGTTTATTGTCATTGCACAGTTTATCGGATCTGAAGTGATGTTACTTGGGGCTTTCCTGGCTGGCTTACTTATATCGGTATTTATGAATAAAAACCGTTCTATATTACTCATCAAGCTGGATGGTATGGGATACGGATTTTTTATTCCTGTATTTTTCATCATGGTTGGTATTCAGTTTGATGATTCTGCACTTTTGGAGATGGGAAATTCTCCTTTGCTGTTTTTATTTCTTCTGATTGTTGCAATGTACCTGATAAAAATTCTACCGGCATTATTGTGGAGAAAACGATATGGAACAAAACGAGCAATGGCTGGTGGCGTACTAATGGCATCGCGTTTGAGTCTTATCATAGCCGCATCTAAAATCGGACTTGATTTTGGGATTATCTCCCCCGGGGTAAACGCTGCGTTTGTTTTGATGGCAGTTTTAACATGCCTCATTTCACCCATAGTCTTCAATAATGTCATTTCTAAAAATATATTATCAGGAGATAAACACATCATCATAGGCGGAAGCAGTACAGGTGTGCTTTTGGCAAGAAGGCTGAAAATGCACGGGGTCAAGACAATATTGATTGAACAAGATAAGCAACGATACAAAGACCTCAATAAAAAGGGATTAACAGTTATCAATGCAGATGGAACAGACCCGAGTATCTATTTTGAACTTGACTTGTCCCCTGATAACTATATTGTTGTTTTGTCAGACTCTGAACAACGCAACATTGAAATATGCAAAATGCTGAAAACAACCTTCAATCATGACAATATCATCACCAAAGCATCGGACAAATTAATCGAACAACAATTGATTAGGATGAAAGTGAATTATGTGGATTCACTTCGCGTTATGGCAACAACTATTGAGAATATGATTTTCAGACCTGCCACCTATCATGCACTTGTTGAAACCTTTGAAAACTACCAGGTTGAAGATATTAAACTAAGCAATCCAGATATCTCAGGTCAACAGGTCAAAGATATCCCCTTTCACAAAGACGGTCAGCTCATTCTTATCAGGCAGGAACAGAAAGTAGATATCCCCCATGGTGATACCCTGCTAAAAAATGGAGATATCGTTACGGTTATGGGCACCGAATCTGCCCTCGAAGATTTCAGGGGGAAATTTAAGGAATGAGTTCAGAAAAAAGTTTTAAAGTTGAATTGCTTATTATCAACGGCTTGCACTTTTAATGCCGAATCGTTATACTCGAAATCAATTAGGAGCTAATGGTTAGGCATAATACCATGATTTATATTCACTGTTGTCCGATAAAAATATAATGATGAATTAATCTTGATGCCTGCCTTCCGGCAGACAGGCAAAAGTAATTATTATAAGTCCCCATAAATAATACAGGCTAAAATCTATTTTAAAAATCACAGGAATTTTGTATTTTCATGCCCAAATAAAAACAATTGTATTATGAATTTAAAAAGCATAAATCCAGTTAATGGAGTATTGATTAAGGAATATCCAATTCATAACGATCAAGAAATTGATAGCCTATTGAATCACGCAGTCAGTGCCTACCAATCATGGAAAAATGTTACAGTTCAAAAGCGTGCTGACATGATGAAAAAAGCGGCTAACGAACTTCGTGAAAACAAAACAACTTATGCAGAACTCATGTGCAATGAAATGGGGAAATGCATTACAGAAGCCCTAGCAGAAGTAGAAAAATCAGCATGGGTATGCGATTTTTATGCTGAAAAAGCTGAAGAATTCATAAACCCCAAAGCGATTAAAACAGATTATACCATTTCCAAGGTAATATACCAACCAATTGGTCCGATTTTAGCAATTATGCCGTGGAATTTCCCATTATGGCAAGTTTTTCGATTTGCAGCACCAAATTTAATGGCCGGAAACACTGGAATATTAAAACATGCAAGCAATGTTAGTGGCTGTTCTCTTGCAATACAAACAGTATTTGAAAAAGCAGGATTTCCCACTGGCGTTTTCCAATCGGTTTTAGTTCGTGGTTCAGATACAGCAAAAGTTATTCAAGACAAACGAATTGCAGGAGTTACCCTTACTGGCAGTACCGACGCCGGGAAAAAAGTAGCCGAAGCTGCCGGAAAGTCCTTAAAAAAGACAGTACTTGAACTAGGCGGAAGCGACCCCTATCTCATTTTAGAAGATGCAGATATTTCACTCGCAGCAGAAAAATGTGCTGCCGGACGATTACTCAATGCCGGGCAATCATGTATTGGAGCAAAACGCTTTCTCGTTCATGATAAAATATATGATGAATTTATTTCAGCATTCAAACAAGTAATGCAAGCAGTTGAACCGGGAGCTCCTTTGAATGATAAATGTAAAATGGGACCCCTTGCAAACACCAGCTTTAGAGACGATGTACATTATCAGGTTGAAAAATCAATAAAAGCCGGAGCAAGTTGTATTTTAGGTGGAAAAATTCCCGATATGAAAGGCGCATTTTACCCTCCGACAATTCTCACTGACGTAAAACCTGGAATGCCTGCATACGATGAAGAATTATTTGGACCGGTTGCCTCGGTAATTCGAGTAAAAAATGATAAAGAAGCAATTCGCATTGCAAATGATACAGTATTTGGACTTGGCGCTGCCGTATTTTCAAAAAATCGAGAAAAAGCAGAACATATCGCAGAAGCAATCGAATCTGGCGCAGTATTTATCAATGATTTTGTAAAATCAGATCCACGGCTTCCATTTGGTGGTGTAAAAGAAAGCGGATACGGACGAGAACTAGCAGAAGAAGGATTTCGTGAATTTCTAAACATCAAAACCATTGCTGGCAACGCATAATACCAATTGTAATTAACAAATGGTATAACAAAGCATCAAAAATAAACATAACGTGCTGTTTTTCTGATTTTCATACAAATTCAGACAAGTCAATTATTTATTTCTGACAGGAATACATTTTATAATAATCATTTTTTTGATTACATTTATCCCGAAATTTTAAAAATCACTCGGGAATAAAAATTAAGATTAAAACTATTTATCATGAAAAAAATATTCATCATTACTTTCATTAGTCTTCTTAGTGCAAGCCTATTCGCACAAGAAAGTATAGAAATTTCATTTGAAATTAATCAAAATAGTAATCAATTAATATTGGATTCTGTGCTGATAGAGAATACGACAGCGGCTTGTGATACAATGATTTATTATCCAAACACTTCGCTTAATTTGAATATGCTTTCAGGAATCGAAGAGCTATACAGTAAAAACAAATTACATGTCAGAGCGAACTACCCAAATCCTTTTGACACATACAGTATTATTGAATTATATATCCCAGAACAATCGGTACAATTTTCAATTTATGACATTCAAGGAAAATCTGTTTTGGATAAAGAGATTATCTGCGGAAGCGGTCTGCAACAATTCAAATTCCATTCAGGAGCAGAAGCACAATATCTAATAAAAGTAAAATCAGGCAATCAAAATACAAGTTTGCAACTAATACACAGTGGCGATACAGGAAGCAAAGCGCAAATTGAGCATTTTGGAGAAATCAGCGAAATAAAAAACATGAAGGAAAAAACTAATGGTTTTATCTTCACTTCTAACGATCAATTAAACTTCACAGCTTGGGTAACAGCATGCGGTACAGCAGAATCAACAAATGCAAACGCCCAACCTCAAGGAAGCGATATAATTAGTTTTGATTTCACGCATTTAACCAATCTACAAGCTTCTACACCAACATTGGATGAAATTATTCCCGAAGAAAATCAAATCACATGGCGATGGACTGATGTTACAGATTGTGATGGCTATAAGTATGCCTATGAAAACAATTACGAATCTGCAACCGAAATTGGGACAACAACTCAAATGATAACAGATGATTTAATTCCGGGCACAAATTATGAACTATTCATTTGGGCATATAATGATTGCGGTGAATCTCATGTCTTGGAGATGCACCAAGCAACTACAGCCATTCCGTTCACTCAAGATGATAATGACAGCATTACAAATGGTTCCTCAAATAGTAACATGAGAGTTATGAATATCTTCGAGCAACCTGACAGCATCATCTTAAGAACTCCTTCAACAAATGTTTTATTAGATGAAGAAAACCTTGATTATCTCGTTGAGCGTATGCGATATACACTTGGAGCAGAAGGCGGAGTTGGCATTGCAGCACCTCAAGTTGGAATTAACCGCCGAATAATTTGGGTACAGCGTTGGGATATAGGAGGCATCATGCATCCTTGGGAAGTTTATTACAATCCAAGAGTTGTAAATTATTCTGATACAGTTGTTTATAAAAACGACGGATGTTTATCTGTACCAACTGGTGGTGATTACCCTGAAATTGATGGATTTTCTTATCGTGCGATTTGGGTAGATGTTGAATACTACACAGAAACCGGAGAAAAAGTCGTTGAGCGAATTAATCATCAATATACAGCGCATATTTTTCAACATGAAATTGACCATTTGAATGCTGTCATGTTTTTTGACCGACAAGTTGAAGAAGAAAAAGACAAATTCACAATTATTGAAGGCGATTCATACGAAGGACTGCCTCCAATTGATTAAAAATCATACTGTCAGGGCTAAATTATTCTTTCTTGTGCTTACCACCCCGACCTAAAGGACGGGGTTATCGTTTGCTCCGTGTTGATATGCATAGAGCTTTTTTCTTTCCATTCCGACTTGAAGATCGTGGTTAATCACATACTAAATTCATCATAAACCGATTAACCCTAACATTTATGTCGAGGTAGCACAGAAAATGCT
>JAYEFQ010000059.1:0-3879 GCA_034658655.1 Bacteroidota bacterium | reverse complement strand
ATAAAAATAGTATTTAAAACACTTATTATGTCTTGATTAAATGAAGAAACAAAGCACGAAACGCTAACAATGTATATAGTTTATGGCGGGTGAAGTGCTAAATATGAACATTTTAACAGCAAATAAACATCGGTGTAAGTTGAAAGATTTGTGTTTCAAAAACCGCTACAAAACCATATACAAACCGTTACCGCTAATGCTAAAGACCGTGAAATCTGAATACTAAAATGGAAGTTAAAGAAGTCATAAAACAAAACGGAGAATATATTTGTGATATTGATGTTACGGTGGAAGATTGGAAGGAAGTCTTGCGCGACAACTCATTGATGACAGAAAATTATAAAGATGTTTTATTCAGATTTTATTTAGAAACTGAACACAAGTCTACATGTAAGGCTCTTGGTGAAAAATATGGAGCTTCACCTCAATCTTACAATGGAACAATTACAAATTTTGCAAAGGCAGTACAAAAGAAACTAAATCGTTTTGAAGTTATTGGGGCTGATGGAAACCCAACTTTTTGGATTATTCCAATGTTAGGGAAATATGAAGGAGAACATTTCGAATGGACTCTCAGACCTGAATTAGTTCAAGCACTTGAAGAATCAAAAATTATGGAAGACCAATATATTAAGTTTACATCTTTTAGAAAACTTATAGATAGAATCAATAAAGACTTAGGAGGATTTACTGAAACATTCAGGTATAAAAGAAAAGACCTCGCTCGTTT
This sequence comes from Bacteroidota bacterium, assembly GCA_034658655.1. GTDB lineage: Bacteria > Bacteroidota > Bacteroidia > Bacteroidales > ML635J-15 > JAQIBY01. The sequence goes on along the minus strand of JAYEFQ010000059.1, from coordinate 3,149 downwards.
GGGAAGAGCTTCTTCTAAGGGGATTTTATTTAAGTACGAAGACGATGAAAGAAATTGGTCAATAAATGAAGGTGGAGGAACAGAGGTTCAGTATCATTTATTTTATAGGGAAAACAAAGTTGGTTACGGTATTGGGTTTAACACACAATATGTGCCTTTTGCAAATAAAATGTCAACCATTGACTATATGCAACCATTTGCAAGTTCATTTATAACACTATTAAAATCTGATGTTGTAGGCAAACTAAAAAATAAAGGTTTTAAGTATTATGGAGAATCGGAAAGTGAATTAAAATCATTAAAAGACAATAAATACTATTTATTTGGTAAAGAAGTAAATGTTACTAACTCAGGAATAGTTGTGTTCGATTTTAATAATATGCTTGACGAACTTAAAACAGATTTGTTTGAATTGTATTGTAACATTTTTGAGGGACGCAACAAAATATTAGCAATAAAATCAGTAAATATGGATTATCTTAAAATTCTTGAATCTAATAAAAACCTTATTCTCACGGGTGCGCCCGGTACTGGTAAAACTTATCTGGCAAAAGAAATTGCAAAAGAAATGATTGGTGTCAAAACAGAACAAGAGCTTATTGATAGTGGCAGATTTGATTTTGTGCAATTTCATCCATCTTATGATTATACTGATTTTGTAGAAGGGTTACGTCCATTTTCTGTTGAAGAAGAGGAAAATATTGGTTTTAAAAGGAAAGACGGAATTTTTAAAGGATTCTGCAAGAAAGCATTAAAAGCTAAAATTTCAAACGAAGTCGACAACTTTGATGAAGCATGGGAAGAATTACTTAGTAAAGTTAAAGACAATTTGGCAAATGGAACTCTGACAAAGATTGGTTCATGGGAATACGGTTTATCAACAAAAGATTCTCTTAAATACTCTTCGGTTAACACAAAATCTCAATATAATTTTACTATTACAAAGCAAAATGTTTATAATGCATACCAAAAAATTAAAGCAAGACCTTCTGGCGCTTTCCAAAAAGACATGGAAGATGTTGTTGAGTATATGAAACAAAATCTGAACCTAAAAGATTTTCAAGAAGGAACAATATCAAGCGAAACAGAAAACAATAAATATATTTTTATAATTGATGAGATTAATCGTGCTGAAATTTCAAAAGTATTTGGCGAATTGTTTTTTTCAATTGACCCTGGTTATCGTGGTGAAAAGGGAAAAGTAAAAACACAATATGAAAACCTACAAGATGCTGATGATGTTTTTGCTGATGGCTTTTTTGTTCCTGAAAATGTATACATAATTGGAACAATGAATGATATAGACCGTAGTGTTGAAAGTATGGACTTTGCAATGCGAAGACGTTTTGCATGGAAAGAAGTAAAAGCCGAAGATAGAATTTCAATGTGGGATGAACGAATTGAAAATTGGAAAGATGATGCTTTTAAACGAATGAATTCATTAAACAAAGCTATTGAAGGTATTCCTAGTTTAAGTTCTGCTTATCATATTGGTCCGGCATATTTCTTAAAACTTGAAAATTATCAGAATGAAATTAATCCTTTCGATAGTTTATGGAATAATCATTTAGAAGGTGTTGTATTTGAATATTTAAGAGGATTATCAGATTCAGAAGAGTTAATGAGTAAATTGAAAAATGCCTACAACAATTTAATTGATGTTGAAAACGACTGATAATAATTGCGGAAATTGTCAGGTGTCTCAACAAGACTTGGAAAACTTTCAAAAAATTTCCAATACTAAAATTAAGGACATTACTATTGGCAATAACTCCAACTTACTTATTTATCCTCAAAGTTTTAGCGACTGTGAGGATAGAATTTATGATGAAATTATTTTTTCATTACAAGGTCAAAAGTTGACAACTGGTAATGTTATGGGTTTTGTTGGTATAAATGAAAGTGAACTAATAATTCAGTCCCGTTTTGCAAAAGATGAACATGATTACTTTTTACATTATTTACTTCAAAAGGTTTTTTCATTTAATCTTTTTGAATTAAAGCATCGCTCAAATAAGGAAAACATCTTTGACTTTCTAATTTATCTATTTCCATTTTTCTTAAAAAAAGCATTAGGCCAAGGTTTGTTTAAGGAGTATCAAAAGAAATCATATAATGATGCAAATGTTAGAGGAAATATAGATATAAATTCACATATCCGAAACAATATTCCATTTAACGGCAAAATTGCTTATCGTGTTCGAGAGCATAGTTACGATAATAAAATCACTCAATTAGTAAGGCATACAATAGAATTTATCAAAAGACATAGGTTCGCAAATGGAGTATTAACAAGTAATAATGATATTCAAAGCTGTGTGCTTCAAATTGTTCAAGCAACTCCAACTTACGATTATAATTCACGAAGGTCTGTTATTAATTTGAATCTACGTCCTTTGGTTCATCCATATTTTTCAGAATATAAAGACTTACAGAAAATCTGTTTGCAAATATTACGCTTTGAAGGTTTGAAGTTTGGAGAAAAAGATGACAAGATTTACGGTTTGCTTTTCGATGGTGCTTGGTTATGGGAGGAATACTTAAACACAGTTTTAAAAGAATGTAATTTTATTCACCCAATGAACAAAGCATCAAAAGGTGCAATTTATTTATTTGCAGAGCCCAAAAGCTATAAACGTTACCCTGATTTTTGGAAAGACAACTTTATAATAGATGCGAAATATAAAAACCAGTCTGATAGTATTGATAGAAATGATATGAACCAGATTATTTCATATATGTACGTAATGCAAGCGGCGTTAGGAGGATTCTTATATCCGACAAAGTATAATGACAAATTAGAATGCAAACATGTAGGAAAATTAAATGGTTTTGGCGGTTTTGTTAAAACATGGTCGATTCCAATTCCTCAGAAAGCTGATAGTTTTGATAACTTTAGCTCATTAATGTCTGAAAATGAGAATGGACTTAAAGAAATGATTATGAATGAAAAAGCACATAGCGGTAATCGAGTAGATGGCCGTGAGCCATAAGACTCACGGAGCACCTCTCACACCACCAAGCGTCAGCCAGTTGGCTGACACGGCGGTTCTTTAAAACAAGGGGAATAGGGAATTTTTATAGTTATTATTGGAAATGGTCTGATACAAATTAAGCATTGAAATGTAGCCTCTTTTATGGAGGCGTTC
>JAYEFQ010000058.1:0-3887 GCA_034658655.1 Bacteroidota bacterium | reverse complement strand
CTGTTTAACGCTAAATTTAGCATTTGCGTTTTCATCATCCTTTGTACAACTACTAATTATAAAAATTAGTAGTGTTGCTACTAAAAAAATTGTTTGTTTCATTTTTATAAAATTTATATGTTAATAATTAATTTAAACGTTTATTTTATTGTTTTGTTGCATTATTGGTGCTAACGGATACGTATATGGTGTCGTTTGGCGGTTCGAAGCACAACCCTGTCAAACCGTTACACCGTTTATTAGATGTAACACCCTTAAAATTAGTACTATTCGCCAAATGCAATATACACGATGTCACCACACGTTTATTGTTCTATCTTCATGATTTCCAGAAGTTTCTCGTAAATAACATTATTACTGTATATATTTCTAATCGTCCAATAATCATAAAAAAAGACAGTAATATTTTACCAAACGCTGGAATATGAGCAAAGTTACTTGCTGGTCCGACTGTTCCAATTCCAGGTCCAATTCCTGCCATACAAGTTGCTACCGAACTACTTGCTGTTTTTCCGTCAAGTCCTAAAGCTATCATTAAAAAAGTTCCAATTAAAAAAGTAATAAAATAGAGACCTATAAAAGATAATACAGAATTATTTAATTCATTTGTCAATATTTTATTGTTAACTCGTACTGGTATGATTGCATGAGGATGTATTAACTGACGAAACAAACTTTTAATACTTTTAACAACTATCAGATGTCGAATCATCTTTATTCCACCAGCTGTTGAGCCAATACTACCGCCTAAAAACATCGAAAAGAATATCAGAACCCATGCAAATTCAGTCCAAGTTAAATAGTCGGCTGTTACATAGCCAGTACATGTTATAATCGAAATGACTTGAAAAAAAGATTCTCGAAATGAAGTTTCAAGGGGTTTGTTCATATTGAAAAATAATGTAGCTGTAATTATACTCCCTATTATAAATATTAAGAGAAGATAAAATTTAAATTCTTCGGCTTCCTTGATTTTAGAAAAATCCCTTTTAAACAAGTAATAATGAATTATAAAATTAGTACCAGACAATAACATGAAAATCATTATCACATATTGAATATATGGTGAATAGTCCGCAATGCTAGCATTTTTGGGTGAAAATCCACCCGTAGCAACAGTACCAAATGCATGACAAACACTTTCAAAAAGGTTCATTTTTCCTAAAAGCAATAATGCTGTTTCAATAACAGTTATTCCGAAGTAAATCATTAATAAACGAGTCCCAACCTGTCTGATTTTTGGTTTAACTTTTTCTTGGAATGAAGATTCTGATGTAAATAGATAATATCCACCTATTTTTAAAGATGGCAATATAATAATCACTAACATAATTATTCCTATCCCACCAATCCAATGGGTTAAGCTTCTCCAAAAAAGAATTGATTTTGGTAAAGATTCTATTTCATTTAAAATTGATGAACCTGTGGTCGTAAAACCAGAAACAGATTCAAATAGAGCATTTACAAAAGATGGTATTGCTCCAGAAAAAATATATGGGAAAGTTCCCATTAAACCTAATAAAACCCATGAAGATGTTACAGTAAAATATGCATCTTTTCTATTTGTATCTCTGTCTTTATCAACATTTCTTGATAATAAAAATAAAATTAGTCCTAATGAAAATGTTATTAAAACCGAAAATACAAACGGATAAAAATTTTCAGAATATAAAAGTGCAATCCCTATGCAAATCAATAAAGATGCACTTAGAATAAATAAATTCAGACTTAATATTCTTGCTATTAATTTAAAATTTAAAATCTGTTTCATTTTGTGTAACTAATCAGTGTGCAAATTAGCGATAATATTTAAAGAAGGCAATATCTTTTGTCCATTTTTAATACAGGTGTCAGTAATTGACCTGAGGACAGAGAATAAATAAGCGCCATCGGGAGATTTAAACTGACCTGATATCTTTTGTTTTACTTTTATATTTCTAATTGCCCTTTCAGATGCATTATTATCAGGTGGAACTTTTGAATGATATAAAAATGTGAACAAGTAATTTCGATATTTTATCAATCTTTTCTTGAAGGTGATTAATTCTTTATGATTATCGGGAATGTTATAATTCAGAAGTACATCCATCCGCTTTTCAATGTAAGTTCTTTGGGGATTATCTAAAACATAATCGTCATCTTTCATGTTTTTCTTTAAATCCAATGCTGATTCAAACAAATTTTTACATAAACTGCTCCATTTATGATCGTATCTTTCGGTCAGATAATTCAAATCCCGCAATAAGTGAACAATGCATATTTGATGTGACAATGCATTTGTATTAAAATGACTCTTCCAGCAATCGTGAACCAACACAGCATTTTTAAAACCATTTTTAAAAGTATTGTCTATACTGCTCTGAGCTCTGTTATCGGTAATTGTAATAAAAGTTGCTTCATCATTTTGCCATGTCCAAGCCCAGTGTTTATTGCCTGATACTTTAACCCCTGTTTCATCACTGCCTATGGCATAATTGATATTTGATGAGATTTTTTGCTTTATCATTTCGTAAGCAGGTTGTGCTTTTTTGACAATCCTGTCAAGCAAATAATGAATTCCACCTTCGCTTATGGGAAGATGAAAAACATCATTAAAAAATTCCTGCAATCTTTTAAATAGCAAGTATTGTCTGGCATGAAGATAAGCTATGAGGCTTTCAATATTATTGCCGTAACTGACAGAGGCTTTTACTCCGTCGGGATATTCACATATTGTTTCATGACCGCAACTACAACGTTTCTTGAACACCTGATGTTCGATAACTTTTATTTTTATTTCAGGGATATCAAACACTTGATGTTTTCCTGCATATTCGGGTGATACATCATTGAGCTTTCTTCCACAAACATTACAATAACTAGGTATATGCTTCTCTGTTTGATCAGGGGTTTTTACCATCTTTAAGGTGTTGCCTTTTCTTCCTTTTTGTCCGCCTGGCTTACGTCCTGTCTTTTCACGCAAACTCTTTCGCTTCGATCGGTTTTCATCTTTTGAAGGAGGAATTGAACTATTATTGCTGTTTTTAGGTGTTACGTATTTAGCAAGAAGTTTTTTCAGTTCAGAATTCTCTTTTCTTAGAATTGCAACCTCTTTTTTGAGACTATCATTCTGCTTAATTAATTCTTGTATGAGTAAATTCTGATCCAAAATTTTTGCTTTTGTCAAAAGTAGTTGGCAAAGATGGTTAAAACCAAATTTTTTAAGCAATAGTTATCAATACTAAACATTGACTTTTGTTGATATCACTTGATTTTAAAAAAACAAGCGCTTCAGAATTGAATATTCAAAAAAGGATTTAAAAATCTACAAATAATCAACTCTCATGAAGTTTAAAACTTTGAAAACCCATAAGTTATCCACAAAACAAAACTAATATTGTTAATACCAGTTATTTTTTTTTATTTTAGCACTGATTAGTTACGAATTATAAATATTTTTCTAATTATTTTGATAAAATGGTTTTAATTTTTCTTAATGTAGAGGTAGTTGATTTTTTTCTAAAATGAATGATAACGACTGGGCTATGCGTAGTTTGGGATTTTGAAACGATTAACTCTCAATTTGCCATAAATTTTATTTGATACTAAAAGTCTCAATTCCAGCATGATACCCAAATTACGTATAGCCTTTGTTAGTGGCTGGCTTTCCTTCATTTCAGTCATATTATCTTTCAAATTTGCTACAATTTTCATTTCTACGGTGTGTTGGGACAGCCATACTCTTTGGAAAGTTTTGGTCAGCGGGTCGGCATTTTTGAGCGACTTGGTCTCGAAAGTTTTCGGGATGTATGACTGCGAAGCGTGGGCTTTTAATATTTCCATTCTGTATGTCTAAAAGGTAATCTATTTAATTCATCTCTGTAAAATCTCCATTTCGGCATAAAGTC
>JAYEFQ010000057.1:0-4016 GCA_034658655.1 Bacteroidota bacterium | reverse complement strand
TGAGGTCACACCTCTTCCCATTCCGAACAGAGAAGTTAAGCTCACTAGCGCCGATGGTACTACTAACGTGGAAGAGTAGGTCGCCGCCTATTTTTAAAGCCTTGCGAATTTTCGCAAGGCTTTTTTTATGCTTGTTTTTTTAAAAAAATCATCTGTTTCCTGTTTTACAATTCACTAAAATTTCAGAACTATTTGAACATGATAATTTGACTTTAATGTTTTAATACCGATTAAAATTTCTTTTCCAATTTTGAAACACAATTTGTATAAATGGGAATTTAGTGTCATCTAATTTAATTATGGATAATCTTAGCAATATAATATCCACCTTTATAAAATACTATTTGAATCTTGTTTTGCGGATGGAACGATATAAATAAGAGTCTTCAGAAAAATAAGCCCGGTCTGCTGGCGCATCCCGATGGTTTTTTGTACAGTGCCTTTTTGAGCATAAATTATTGCAGCAAATATTAAATGGAGTACAGAGTTAATAAACTACTAACCTGACTGCTCTGCCTGCCGGCAGGCTGGCGTCAGGCAGGCTCGCACTCGCACTCACACTACACTCAAACTGTTCAATATTTCGTTTTGGCTTCGCCTTGCGTGATCCCCAAGTGGGGGAATATTTCAGAAAAATAAGCCCGGTCCGCTAACGCATCCCGTTGGTTTTTTTGTTTGTAGTAAGCCTAAGAACAAGTTCTTGGCTTGCTACAAACAAAAAAACCCTGACTACCGTCAGGGCTTATTTTTCTGCGGAGAGGGGGGGATTTGAACCCCCGATACCCCGTTATGAAGTATGCTGGTTTAGCAAACCAGTGCGTTCAGCCACTCCGCCACCTCTCCATGATTGCTTTGTATGCTAAATCGTTTGCAAAAATAGTAATTCAATTTCAATAAAAAAAACAAAATTTAATCTCTCATGTCAATTATTTCTGCATCGGGAAAGTCTGTTTTGTTAAACCTCACCATATCAGCAGTTACCGAATTATTTCCGTCAAAAGAATTTAACTGGATTATAAAATTTATTCCTTCATTTCCTACAAAGGTAAATTCATACAGTTCATTTTTCGTTTTATCAATTTTAAGCTTAATTCTACTGTAATCTGATTCTTCTATATTTTTCGGAAATAAATGAATTTCTACAAGCGGACGATTATTCTCAAAATTGTCAGCTACAAAACGGCAAATATAATTTGTGGAATAGTTTTCTAGTAAAAACGTGGGATCAATTAAATTGCTGGTTTCTTCTTCAGAATAATCAGTAATTGTAATCTCTTCGATATCTTCTTGATATACCCAGTTTGTGCTCCCATTGGTGTAGATGGTTTGCCCCATCATTTCAAGTTTGTATCCTTTTTCACGATACCACATTTTACCGGTATAGCTTATTGTATTTTCATCATCGGCAAGATCCTCCATAGTAAAGGTGTATTTCGTGTAAAACCCATCGAGGGCATTTGTTTTTTTAGCAAGTTTGTCAAGCACAGCAATGGCTTTTTGATCGCTTTCTTGTGCTGGTAGTACTGTGCTAATTGTCAGAAATAATCCTGTCAATAAAAAGCTTAATATTAGATTGTGTTTTTTCATTTTAATTATTTTCATGAATGGAATTCAAATATTGTTCCAAACTGTATTCGTCGGGGTATAAAACTTTTCTGGCTTTGCTACCCTCAAACGGTCCGACAATGCCTCTCGCTTCGAGTTGGTCGATAATTCGTCCTGCTCGGTTATATCCAATAGATAATTTCCGTTGAATTAGCGATGTGCTTCCTTGTTGGTGTCTTACAACAAGTCGAGCTGCTTCATCAAATAAATCATCAAGTTTATCATCAGCCATTACTTTTGCGCCTTCACTCTCATCACTATCAGGTTCTGGCAGTAACAATGCAGAAGGGTATCCTTGTTGATTCGCGATGTATTCTGTAATTTCTTCAATTTCAGGTGTGTCAACAAATGCACATTGGGCTCTGACTAGTGCTTTTCCATCGTTTAAAAGCATATCTCCTCGTCCGATAAGTTGATTCGCACCAGTTGAGTCAAGAATGGTTCGTGAGTCGATGCTAGAAGAAACTCTGAACGATATCCTTGCCGGGAAATTTGCTTTAATTGTTCCAGTAATTACGTTGGTTGATGGACGTTGTGTTGCGATAATCAAATGAATACCGATGGCACGTGCCAATTGAGCAAGACGAGCAATCGGACCTTCAATTTCTTTTCCTGCAGTTTGAATTAAATCGGCAAACTCATCAATAACAACAACGATATAAGGTAAATAACGATGTCCTTTGTCGGGATTCAATTTCCGTTTGATGTATTTTTTATTGTATTCAATTAAGTGTCTTGCACCAGCTGTTTTTAGGAGGTCATAACGCATGTCCATTTCTTTTGTCAAAGAATTGAGTGTGTGAATGACCTTTTGTGTGTCTGTAATAATGGGTTCTTCTTCGTCAGGTAATTTTGCTAAAAAATGTCGTTCTAGTTTTGCATAAAATGACAATTCTATTTTTTTAGGATCAATCATTACAAATTTTAATTGTGCAGGATGTTTTTTGTACAGCAGTGAAGTAATAATTGCATTTAATCCGACTGATTTTCCTTGTCCTGTTGCACCAGCCATTAATAAGTGAGGCATTTTAGCAAGATTGAAAATCATGGGCTCATTGTTGATTTTTCGACCCATGACAACCGGTAATTCGTAATCGCATTCCTGAAATTTCTTAGATGTTAGTACATCTCGCATAGAAACAATTTCAGGATGTCTATTTGGTACTTCAATACCGATGGTTCCCTTTCCTGGGATTGGCGCAATGATTCGGATACCCAATGCAGCTAGAGATAAGGCGATGTCGTCTTCAAGGTTTTTGATTTTCGATATCCTGACACCTGGCGCTGGAACAATCTCATATAAAGTAACAGTAGGACCAATGGTTGCCGAGATTTTAGATATTTCAATTTTATAATCCTTGAGTGTTTTAATAATTCTATCTGAATACTCTTTTAAATCGGATTCACTCACCTCAGGGACATCGTTTTGATGATTTTCAAGTAAATCAATCGGAGGCATTTTGTAAAAGCTCAAATCTAATTTTGGATCATAATCCCCATCATTATTTATTTTGATTTCATCTTCGGCGGCTTTTTCATCCTCGGCAGCTTTTTCATACTCAAACTGCAAGTCTTTTTCGTTTTCAGGGCTGTCTGTTTTTTTAGGAGTTTCAGCTTGTGTTTGATTCAGCTCAAGGGTAGATTTGGGGATTTCAGTATTTATTTCTTCTGATTCAGTTTTGTCTGTCAGGTCAATTATTTCGTTTGTAGTTTCATTATTATCCTGAACTTCTTCATCCGTGTTTTCATTTTTATCATCATCTTCTTCTTTTAATTGATCAACATTGAATTTTTTGGCAGTAAAAATCCAACCTTTAATAATATTTAGTGCATTTTTAAAGGAGAAAATCAGGAATGCAAAAAAGCTAATAAATAGCAGAATGAGTGTGCCGGTTTTGCCTAATAAGGCATTAAGCCATTGAGCAAGAAAATAGCCATGGGAGCCTCCGAGATAGAATAATTTATCAGAGAAGATATATCCCAAAAATATTGAGAACCAAATCATGCCTAAGAGTCCAATAAATATTGTCTTTCCAATAGGTAGAAGTTTGACATTTAACAATCTGAATCCTATGACAATAAATATTAAAATAAAAACAACTGAAGCAACTCCAAATCCATTATGTATAAATTCATTTGATAGTGCAGCTCCAAGTTTCCCAATCCAGTTTTCGACTTGTATAGAGGCGTCTTTGAACAGCTCAAAGCTGTTCATTTCAAGTTTGCTTTGGTCGGGTTTCCATGTAAAGAAATACGATGTAAAAGACAAGGCAAGTAAAATGGAAAAGCTTATCAGCATAATTCCTGCCGAAACCATAACTCGCTCATCTTTTAGGAAAGCAAAGAGACTAAACGAAGATTTTTTTTTCGTTTCCGACTTCTCTTTCTTTTTACCGTCTTCTTTTTTCGTT
>JAYEFQ010000056.1:0-18521 GCA_034658655.1 Bacteroidota bacterium | reverse complement strand
CACCAGTTGACCATAATATTGTGTATGGACTAATTCCTCCGGTTATATCAAGAGTAGCAGCACCATCTTCAGCAGTTGAACTGCTTGCATTAGTGATATCAACAGTAACTTCTGGCGCTTCACCAACAAGTACAGTAATATCATCTGAATCAGAACAAACTCCGTTTTCAATGATATAAGTAATTGTATGAACGCCTAATCCAGCAACAGAAGGATCAAAAGAATCACCAACCACAGCATCACCAGACCAAGTTCCGCCTACATCAGCAGCAGTTAAAGTAATTGGGTCATCACCAACACAGAAATCTCCCGGATGGTTAATACTTGCATCTGGCATTGCATCTACATGAATTGTAGTTTGATCGGTATCACCGCAAGAGCCTGTGATTTCATATGTAATCATGTGGTCACCTTCTCCGGCTGCATAAGGATCAAAGCTATCGCCAGTAACTCCATTACCAGACCAAGTACCACCAGCATCAGCAGCGGTTAATGTAATTGCAGCATCCTCTTCACAAAGTGGACTTACTGCATTAATAGTTGCATCATATCCATCAGAAACATACAAAGTAATATCTTCTGTGGCTGTACATGTTCCATTACTTACCTCATAAGTAATTACAAAACTACCTATTCCAGCAACAGCTGGGTCAAATTGGTCTCCGGAGACACCAGTACCAGACCAAGCACCACCCGCAGGTGTTGCCGTTAATGTAACTGCAGCATCACCAGTACAAAATACGCCAGGATTAGTAATAGAAATAGTTGGCATTGCATCTACATGAATTGTAATATTATCGTTATCACCACATGCACCACTAATGGTGTAAGTAATAACATGATCACCAGAACCAGCAGATGCAGGATCGAAAATATCACCAGTAACTCCATCACCAGACCAAGTACCACCAGCATCAGCAGCAGTTAAAGTAATTGCAGCATCGCCTTCGCACATATCAGCAACTGCATCAATTGTGGCATCAGCATTATCATTAACATCAATTGTAATTTGGTCGGTTGCAGTACAAACGCCATTATCCAATTCATAAGTAATTGTGTGTGAGCCAATACCGGCAGTAGCAGGATCGAATTGATCTCCTGTTACACCATCACCTGACCATGTTCCACCGGCAGTTGCAGCAGTTAATGTAACCGCAGCATCTCCTGCACAGAAAGGACCAGTTGCATTAATACTTGCATCTGGCAATGCATCCACATGGATAGAAATATTATCTGTAGCGACACACTCTCCGTTAGTTGCTTCATAAGTAATTGTATAGTCATCTGCACCAATTGAAGGATCAAATTGATTTCCAGTTACACCTGAACCAGACCAGCTTCCACCGGTGGGCGTTGCAGAAAGAGTTATTGCGCCCTCATTTTCACATAAATCTCCGACAGCATCAATTGCAATTGTCGGCATTGCATCAACAAATAGTTCAACTGCATCTTCAGCTTCACAACTGTTTGCATCGGTTACAGTAACCGAATAAACGTTTGCTGTACTTACTGTAATGCTTTGACTATTGCTACTGTTCGACCATACATAATTTGAAAATCCGGCACCAGCATCAAATGTATAATCATCTGTTTCACAAATGATTTGATCTGCACCGAGATCAACAGTTGGCAAAGTATTGACTGTGGCAGTAACTTGTGTTCTGGCACTTACACATGATCCTTCAGAAATTTCCCAATCATAGAAATAATAATAGTAGTCGAAATTATCTGCTGTATTGTTATGAATGCTTACTACACCGGCAACTTCATAGGGATAAGATGTACCGGAGTTATTACGGTACAAATCAGCATCTCCATCACATTCAATGGTATAGTTTGCGCCTACGGGAACATCCATATTTAGATCAATGCGGCTTTCTCCGTCTGGAATATTAATGGTAAGTGTTTCAATAACAGTGCCGGATTCAGTTTTCAAATTAATCACCCTGTCTTTTTCACCATCAGCGTACACTTTTACACTTTTGATTGTAAAATCAGACAATGCATCAAATATCAACCCATGTACATAAGAAACGTTACCAAAATAACCACCACCGCCGGTATTATCAGTTTTTCCTGTATAATGTGTTACTCCCGACACCACATTTTCAACATAATAGTTGGTTGTGTTTGAGAATGTTGAAGTGTATTCTGTTCCCGTGGTAATGAAGGTGCCGCCTGTTTCAGCATCATACCAATTCAATGTGCCTGAACCACTTGCTGTAAGAGTCATATCGCCAGGGCCACAATTTTCCGCATCAGTAACCGTTGGAGCAACAGGCATATCAACATCAATATAATTCGTTTCAGTATATGTATCGTTTCCGTACGTATTGGTTACTGTAAGTTCGACGGTATAAATTCCATTCGCGGTGTAAGTATGTAGTGGGTTTTGATCAGTAGAAGTATTTCCATCTCCAAAATCCCAAGCCCAAGTATCAGCATTTAAGGATGCATCTGTAAACTGAACAATTCCATCACATGTACTTGTCGGGCTTGCAGAAAAACCAGCAGTAGGCGGCGTTGTTGCAGACTGTATATTAATTGTATAATCCTCAACCTCACCATAACCAGAAAAACCACATGGGCCATAAACCGGAGAATAATTATCATCCTGCAAGCGCAATCTAACCAGTACAGGCCCCGATGTTGTTCCGGCTGGAACAGTAATTGTGGTTGTATATGGTCCCTCTCCTTGAGCAGATGTCCAGATTTCTTCATCTGCATCAACAAAATCACCATCGCGATTCCAATCTACCCAAACCATTAAGAAGTCAGTACCATAACCATTTATGGTTGTAACATTTAAATTTAAATCATCACCGGCAAAAGCATCGGTTGAAATTGCAGTAAAATCGGTATAAGTACTTTGAACACTTCCATTATTTATGCTACCTAACTCAACATTAGAAATATACTCATATGAATCATCATTTGCTCCAGCATCACAATAATCAGGTAAAATAACAGTAATATAGTCCACTTTAGTTTTGGTTGTTCCTTGTCCGTATCCATTACTTGCAGTCAGTTCAACGGTATAAGTACCAGGGGTATCATACACAACCGAAGGATTCTGATTGGTTGAACTGGCAATGTCACCGCCTTCAAATGTCCACTCCCATGATGTTGGGAAGTCTATAGACAAGTCAGTAAAGTTTACAGTTGTCCCCATTATAACAGTTGTTTGGTCAGCGACAAAATCAGATGTTGGTGGATTTGTATTTGGATTCACAGTAATATAATCCACCTTAGTTTCCGTGTCAGAACCCAATGGATTTGTTACAGTTAAACTCACAGTGTAAGTTCCTGCGGTACTATATGTATAGACAGGATTTTGTTCGGTAGAAGCTCCACTATCACCAAATGTCCAACTCCACTCAGCCGGTGAACTTGACAAATCAGTAAAAGTTACAGATTCTCCTTCGAGAATTGTTGTTGGAGTTCCACTAAAATTTGCAACCGGTGGGTCAGCAGCGATTGGAGTAAAATCATCAATATGTGGCACTCTGTCTTGTTTGGTTGCAACAACAGCAGCCGCGTCTGCAGTTAAGGCAGAGAAGCTTAATGTTACACTGCTATTTACACCACTCCATTTTGCATCGAGAAGTACACCATTTTGAGAAATTGCAACATAAGTATAAGGCTCACAAGTCACATTTAAAGTGGTGTTTCCAATCATTGGAGTTGAATATGAAACTGTCATTGCCTCAGGTTGTGTTAAAAACGGCATCAATGAAGGATCACCTGAGTTGTGGTAAATCTCCCAATAGTATTGCTTTCTCGTAGAGCTGCTAGATTCTACTTGCATATTAGCGCAGTAAACCATCTGACCACCAGTAAAAAACCATTCGTCAAATGATTCACCATTTTCATGCATGACACCATCGTAGGCACCTTGTCCTGTATTGCTGTAATTATGATTCGGCACATTAGCCTCTGTAATACCAATACTAGTTAATCCTATTCCCCAATATACATCTTCGTCCCAGTAGGATGAGTTGGATGTGCCAATATAGTTAATAGCACCTTCATTTTCAGCATACAGCAACATTTCACCAAAAGCATCGTCTTGATTAAACTCGAAAGACAGACAGCAGTTACCAATCATAAAAGGATATTCATACTGATTGTTAAAAGTTGAAATATCGTTTCTGTTGACATTGGGATCTGCCCAGCCATCGTGAGAGCAATGTGCTGTATAATTAGCAAAACCAACGCCATTTGATATCTTGTTTATAATATCATTGGAAGCCCCGTTGTCAGTTGAGCTCATAACACTATAAGCACCACTGGTATAGGTATGATAGTAAGCATAAATATCCGTAAAATCATGCGCTTCGTTAAAATATTCGCGTACCCCATAACTAATAGTACCATCACCATGTGTTTGTGCATATGTTCCATCAACACCTGCAATCAACATACAACGATTTAAATACGTTCCATCCGGAATGGTGTACATTTCGTAAGGCAATATTTTATCAAGTGCATTTTGCAACTCAGTGGTGCTGTTTGCTGAAATACGCCCGAGATATAAATCGGGAATATTGTCACTTCCACCATCATAACAGCCGTAATACAAATCTGTAACGTGTGAATTGGTTTCTCCGTCATGGGCTGGAATATTGTAATTGCCATCGTGGTCACCCACAATTAACACATAAGTTGGAGCAGGATCAGATGCATTACCGGCATCATAAAGATCCTGTAAATACGATTGAATGCTTGTTGTTGTTGAGCCAACAGCAGGATCATCAGTATAAGCTTCAATTACATTGTAACCTGATTTGGTTTTCCACTCAATAAATGGTTGCAATGTAATTTCAAATGCAGGGTCAGCTACAATGACATATTTTATTGGATAATCGGTAAATGTATCTTTATTTGCAGGTGGCTGATAGTTCAACAACATATTATATACTCCACCAAATTGCGGGGAATAATATTTACTTTTTTGATCCATTGTTAAACCGAGATCTGCATTTTCGAAAGAAATATCAAGTTTGATATTTGACAATACAGACAACTCATTAGTTGCAGGATTATAACGGAATGGACGAACCACAACTTGCCCGATTGGTACACCACGCATTACTCCTTGATAACTAGTACTCACAATTTCAGGTTCTATCCAACTATCTGTGCTGTATAAAGCCGCATTATATTCAAATTGAATCGACTCTGGATCAGTACTTTTTGAATACGATGGCTGAAATGGCTGGATTTTTTGTAATCCAAGCTCATTCAAATCATAAATTGTTTCATCATAATCAATAACTGTTGCGACAATTTCTGACCCGTATGGAATCTCAATTAACTCTGCATATACAGGCAAATCGGGAGAACCCGGGTTAATACTGTAATCCTTTTGAAGGGTTCCAATATTTAAGTTTTCAAACTCCCCTTCATCAGTTAAAATGGTATTAAACTGTAAGGATTTCAATTTCGTTTCTAGTTGCAAACTAGTTTCAGTTGCAGTTTTGATTTTAAGCTCTGTTTTGGAATCCTGAAGTGATATTCTGGTTTGTCCAAAAGCAGATGAAATCAAAAGTGCAGCAACAAATAGGCTAAACAATCGTCTCATGTACAAATATTTAATAGTTATTAAAATTTAAAATGTTATTATCTCCTAATATTTATTATGCTAATATAAACAATTTTATTTTAATTCAACATCATACTCCCCTCCAGTAATAATATAACAATTATTATCACACACACCTTTAATCAAATGTGTTTCAAGCTTTTCAGCATCCACTACGCCTATAGATGCAGCATCTTTAGAATAGGTTGCTTTAACAGAATAAAAATTATTCACCGGTATATAATCAAAGTAAAATGGTGAATTCGTTGCCCACCCTTGCCACTCAATCATAGACTCATTTACATAGCCTCGAAAGACAGTAATATTAACAGTATCACAAATATCTTCTGAAAAAATAATTTTCAAATATGAATACTGTGGTTTCTCCTCATAACATTCATTACAATCAATATTTTCATAATCAATTGACTCTGTTTCACAGCGAGTTAGCAAAAGAAACAACAATGCACTTATTGATAATAAAGACACTATTTTAACAATATCCGCTTTCATATTAGTACATTATAATATATGTCATTATTAAAATTGAGATATATTTTGAAATTAATTGTCATGCGATGTGGTAAATAATTATCAATTGGTACTGGTAAATATTCATAATTAAAGCCGAATTTAAACATCTCATATTTTACGGACAATCCACCAGTAAATCCAGGGAAAAAATCAGGAATCGGCTGTTCTCTAAGCCCAATTAAAGTTGGTTTAGAAATGTATTGATGCGCTCCCAAAACAACACCATAACGTCCGCCTGAAAGAGGTTTCCAATAATCAAAGGTTTTCAACAAACCGACTCCAAACATATATCTATCTTCATAGTAGTATTCTTGATAATTCGGCTCATTCACAAACAGTACCTGACATTCATTGACACGATTAGCAAAGCGCAATTCAAAATCCATATTTGTTTTTTCCTCATGAATACTTGCCGAAGCAGTGATAAATGAATCATCAAAATTTGTTGAATAGCCCATTCCTATGCTCATACTATTAAAGTAAGGATGCATATTTCGTTCTCCCCCATGAGATTTCAATAACTTTACGACTTCTTTGTTTCCGCTCTTACGTCCAAGGGTTAAGGTGTTGAATGATTTTTCAATACTGTCATTAATTTGGGCACCATTATCGAGCAAATACTTCACAAGTTTTTCATGTCCTTTCATCGCGGCTAAATCAAGCGGTGTATATCCTTTTTGATTTTTAAGTTCAATAAAGCTTTCTTCTTCAACTAAAATCTTTGCTGCTTCAACAAAGCCATTGATTGCTGCAATATGAAGTGCTGAATTTCCATCCTCGTCTAAATGACTGATATTTGCACCATTATCGAGCAAAATGCGAATATTTCCTTCCATTCCAAAGAATGCAGCATGATGCAATGGCGTTCGATTATCTTCATCATTAGGATCAACCTTCATACCATAGTAAAGCAATAAGTCCACCATTTCCCAGACATAATTTTGTGCCGCAAGATGAAGCAAGTTATTACCAAACGAGTTGGTAACATCCATCTCTGCTCCATTCATTATAAGTAATTCGGCAATTTCAACATGACCATTTAGCACAGCAGAATATAGCGCAGTTTGAATTGAATGATATGGTTTTAAATCAATAAGTGCAGCTTGATCTAAGAGCAATTGAACAACATCCAAATGGCCATTTGCAGAGGCAAACATCAATGCCGTAACGCCATCTGCCGATCGGAAATTTACAGGCGCACCTTTTAATAAAGCAATACGCACTTGCTTAACACTACCAGTATCAGCAGCGAACAGCAAATCATATTCTGGACTAGAATCTTGTGCAGACATTGGTTTTAAAAAAACCAATAATACACTTACAAATATTAATATCTTAAACATTCGATACATATTCGAATAATTTTCAACCTTTAAAGATAATTAATTTCGTTTACAAATAAAAATTGTATTTTTGCATTTAATAATGGTCCCGTAGTTCAACTGGATAGAATGTAAGATTCCGGTTCTTATGATGGGGGTTCGAGTCCTCCCGGGATCACCAAAACAGAGTGATAGTTAGTACAGAATGTGAAAAAATCACAGTACAAAACTCACTCTGTTTTTTTTACGACACAAAATTTTCATCAGAACTATGCGGCAAATTTCAAATCAATTTTTGTGGGCTTTTTATCACTGTTGTCCCAAAAGCAGCTTTGACTTAACCTGTATTATTCATAACGGGATATAAGCAAAAAAAAGGGCATCTGAATCAGACACCCTTTTTAGAAACTATTTTTTCTAAAAAATTATTCCACAATATTTTTAAAAGTTTGTTCTCCGAAATATTGTACAAACTCAACATCATTAGCAGCATGTGATTTCAAGGTAGCATCTTTAGTACAAGCAGTTCTGAGGTTATTAAACATTACTTCAGTATCGGCTTTACGAGCACCTGCAACAGCTTTAATGTAATAATTCATTGCTTCATCTTTATCATCACCACATTCAGCGAGGCGGATAGCTGCATCATTATCACCAGCCAAAAGGTTAGCTAGCGCAGAATTAAAACAGCAATTATCACCATAATAGTTTGCAGCAGTTTCGTATTCAGCTTGTTTAATTTTAATAATACCGAGGTTAGCAGAAGCTTGTTTTACACCAGTTGCTGATTTCAAGTTTTCTTCAGCAGTATCAATGTTACCACTAATTAAATCAACAGCACCTAAGTTATTAAATACAGTAGCATTTGCATCAGCAGCTTTTGCTTTTTCAAAAGCAGTTTTTGCAGCTTCAACATTATCAAGTTCAAATTGTGCAGCACCTACATTGTTATGACCTCTCCAGTCATCTTGAAATTTCTCAGTGTAGTTGGTGTAAATCATAAGTTGTTTTTCAAGATTTTCTGGATACAATGTAGCAGCATAAAGCAATTCTTCTTGTTGTAAGCTATCAATATCAGCATCAATAAGCGCTTTAATTTCATCGTCTGTATGACCAATCAAAGTAATATTTACTTTAAATTCTGAGCGACGTAATTTCGGGTGAATTTCATCTTCAAGTTCTTTAAAGATTTTGGTCATGTTACGGAATTCTTTTTCACGTTGATTTACATCAGAATGCATTTGAATAACGCGAAGAATCATATCTTTTTCTTCCAATTGTGATTCACTAACGAGTTTTTCAAAACCTGCCCAATCCTCAGGCGTTGCATTTTTAAGGAAAAATTCAGTTTCGTCAAGTTCTTCTAAATCTTTAAATTCGTTGTCGATGAATTTTTTACCAACATCAGCACGTTTATTAGCAAGGTCTTCGTTAAGCTCTTGTGATCCTTCAGGAGAAGCATAAGCATCAACACCAACATTATCGAAACGTTTACGGTCATTTTCTTTCACTTCACTAATAAATTCTTGAAGTGTTTGAATGTCGTCAGTACGTTTTTCGGAATATTTCAGATTTGAGCTATTTTTATCGAAATTTACCTGAGCCATTTCGTAAGCAGGTACATCTTTTTGGAATTTGTCTTTTGCAAAAACAACTTTGGGAGTAACTTGAACTAAATCAGGAGTTGCAACAATTCCGTCAGCAATTTTGTAAGGGGCAAATTCAACCGTTTTCTTTCCTTTAGATGCAACGATACGAACTTCTAGTTCACTTTTCAGCATATCAGATTTATATGCTTTTTTATCACTATACGTAAAGCTACCACCTTCTTTAAATGCAATTGAAGTATTATTTCCCTCAACTTTTTCACCTTGAATTGAAACAGGAGTTAAGGCAGTTTCACCACCTTCATAAACCAATACCGGAGTAATGGTAGCAACTGCTTTCTTATTAAAATATTTTTCAGGAACTTTACCCGAAATACTCACAGCGATTTCACCGGCATGCATTTCCAACACTTCGGGTTCTACTGTGTAGTTAATCTCTTCTGCAGCTTCCTGCATACTTTTGAGGCTGGTACAACCTGCCACCAATGCGATTAACGAGATAATTGCTAAAGAATAAGTAAGTCTTTTCATAATTTTTATACGTTATTACAATTTAAAATTTTCAATTAATTCTACTCTATATTTCTTAATTGTTCACAAAAATAAAAGAATATTTTAATATTACAAAGTCATAGCGTAAATAATATGCTACAATTCATTTTTTTCAATTGCATTGTTAATTATTTTACAAATTTGCAGATAATCATTTTTATTGGTAACAAAATCAAGATTCTCCGCATCAATAATTAAGGGATTTAGGTCAGAGTGCTGTTTAAAGAAGGTAAAATAAGAATCCTCAATACTTTTTAAATAGTCTTTTGTAATGGTCTCTTCGTAAGTCCTACCCCGCTTAGAAATATTTTTCAACAATGTATCAGGTGTTTTATGTAAATAGACATAAATATCTGGTTTTGACAAACGTTGATAAATAATTTCAAAAATATCACGATACAATCTGTATTCATCTTCACTTAAGGTAGATCGTGCGAATATCAATGATTTCATCAAGAAATAATCACTGACGATTCCGTTAGAAAACAGTTCTTGTGTATTGAGTTCTTTTTTTAACTGATGAAAACGGTCTGCAAGAAAAGACATTTCCAATGTAAAGGCATATTTTTCGGGATCGGCATAAAATTTAGCCAAAAAATCATTATCGGCAAATCGTTCATAAATTGCACGAGCATTGATGTCTTCCACATATTTACGGACAAAAGAGGTTTTCCCCGCCCCAATATTTCCTTCTATGACAATGTAATGATTCACACGCCTAAAATATAAAAAGCGAATTAAAAACCTGTATAATCAATGGTTTTTTTTTCGACAATTTATCAATACGGGATGCGCGATTAATCGCATCCCCACAGCAGATACCACTACAGCAAATACCACCACAGCAAATACCACTACAGCAAAATACCACTACAGCAGCTGATAATATTGTTGCTAATACTACAAAGATTGGTGGTTTTTCTGGACAGAAAAATCCAATGCTTTATGATAATCTTTCCAGAGTCATCAGATGGGACAAAGGAAGAGTAACTTATACTAATTGTGTTTCAGAATGATTGATAAAGAAATTCTGAAACTACAATAGTAAATGCCGATAATTACAGCAAAACAAGCATACAGAACAAAGTGAAAGTATGCTTCATTTTGATGTTTAATCGGTGTTATGAGATTCACCAAGCCGGATATGAATTTGCATGCCAACACTGTTTCATGACTGGAATGGCGAGAAAAAGGGTTTCTATTGTTTCAAAATTATTTGCGAGAAACATTCGTTTTCTAAAATTAGCGAAATAGAATATTGTCCTGTCGAATAATTTGAAAAATCAAGATTGAGAAATTGCTGACCAACAAAATCTTCTTCGTATAGTAGTTTCCCTCGGGCATTCGTTATTTGCAATTTTCCAGACCTAAAATTATGTGTATTAACATTCAAGGTATTTTGCACTGGATTTGGATAAAACTCCGGTTGAATTGGGAATTCATCATAATCGGACATCGCATAATAAAGTAAATTGGATTCATATCCAACACATTGATCGATTTGTTTTGCAACTGAATAGAAGCCACTTTTTGAAGGATGTAAATCAGATTGCGTTTCATTTTGAATCTCATTTCCATTATAATACCACAAAAACTCCCCATCTTGATTAACAGACAATAAGTTCCCCACACAATTCACTACTGGAGCATTTGGTTTATCAATCACATTTGCAGTTATTTCATATTGAACGCTTTTAGGTTTTTCACCCACACTATAATTCAAACGCCCATTAAATATTCGATTACCGCATAGATTACTAAATGGCCATGCAACGCCTTTACTATTGCCAATAATCAGATAATCGTCTTGAAAAACTGTAGTCCCTGTGCTATAATATAGTAAGTCATCATCTTCCAAGCTAAGATAAAACCCATAAACTCCAGGCTCCAATTCAACATCCTGAATGTCAACCATAACCGGTTTATTCTTACCCTTTCCATCAAGCATTCCATCGTAAATTGAAGTCCACACTCCCGGGTTATTTGCATATTGAACATAATCACCCTCCATCATAAACACATGACAATTAGCGCATCCAATATTAATATGAATATCAAAGCTTTGTAAATTTATAGACTCCTTAACATGAAGACTAAACATAATTCCTTCTTTGCCATTTTCTCCACGCCACATGGTTTCTAAAACATGACGCTGATTTGACTGATATGGACAAGTGGCTTGCACATAATAAGTAGCTGTTTCAGATATTCCACCAGTATTAAAACGATTACCATATTCCACAGGAGTTTGGAGATTTTCTGATGTAAACCATGCTAATTCATCGAAATTACTTCCAGAAATTTGAAACTCTACAGACTCATTTTCACACACAGTCGGATTATCCGGGATATTTGAGATGTAACAATCGATTTCTTCATCTTCAGACAATGAGGGAAGCAATACGCCCTCAGCCACTTGTGCTTTTCCAAGAAAGCAACTCAAAGTCAACAAAATCACAATACTAATTTTCATAATAAAAAGTTTAGATTACGAAATTAGCAGCTATAATTCGCTAAATTTAAGGCAAAAGAACTGATTTTATCTTTGAGTAAAATTGCTTATGAAAACAAAAAAAACTATATCAAAATACGCAGGTATTAAAAAAAGCGACTGGGATGGGAAATATTTTGTCACTATAAACACTAAAGATAAAGTTGAATATTTTGGAGAAGTCATTTCAGAAGCAATGCATTATTCTGCACTTGGGAAATTAGCCAATGAATATTGGCTGATGATAATCTTTCCAGAGTCATCAGATGGGACAAAGGGAATAAAGACTATCACCATAAACTACAATCCAAGAAGATGCTGTTCTGCTGATTTTCCGGAGAACAACATGCGTTCGGGATGCTCAATCAGTTCCTTAATCTTCATTAAAAAACCGACCGATTCCTTTCCGTCGATAATACGATGATCGTAAGACAAAGCCAAATACATCATCGGACGAATTTCCACCTTTCCGTTGACGGCAACAGGGCGTTCTAAAATATTGTGCATGCCCAAAATTGCAGATTGAGGCGGATTTAAAATGGGCGTTGAAAGCATTGAGCCAAACACACCGCCGTTGGTGATGCTGAACGTACCACCGCTGAGATCATCCATTGAAATTTTCTTATTTCGAGCTTTTTCAGCCAGTTCATGAATCGCAAATTCGAGTTGTGGAATTCCCAATTTATCGGCATCACGCACTACCGGAACCATTAATCCTTTTGGGGTTTGTACAGCGATTCCGATGTCGGCATAATTATGACTTAAAATCTCGTCGCCATCAATGTATGCATTTACTTGTATGAATTCTTGCAAAGCGATTGCAGCCGCACGAGTGAAAAAAGACATCATTCCGGGTTTTACTCCGAATTTCTCAATGAAAGCGGCTTTATTTTCACTGCGGATTCGCATAATTTCACTCATATCCACCTCATTAAAGGTCGTCAGCATGGCGGTTTCATTTTTTACGGCAACCAAACGCTCACTGACTTTTCGGCGCAAACTGCTCATACGTTGACGTTCCTCTTTGCGAGCTTCGTCTCTTTTCGGTGCTTCGCCCGGATTTATTACCGATTCCACATCTTGCTTCGTAATTTTACGCAATCCTGCAAGCACATCATCAAGCTTTAAATTTTCTGCCTGCATGAGTTTCTTTGCAACCGGTGTAATCTTCACATTATCATCTTGTTTCGCATCTATCTTTGATTTAGATTGTTCATTTTGAGATGATGTCTCAGCTTCTGACTGCTGATTTTCCATTTTTTCTGACTCAGACGGTTCGCGTTGATCTGAAGCTTCGGATTTTTCCGGCTGAACGGAAGTATCAATGATACAAGCCACTTCTCCAACAGCAACAGGCTCATGCTCGAGCTGTTTTATACTAATTTTACCGGCCTCATCAGCAACAAGACTCAGAGTTGCTTTTTCTGACTCAATTTCAGCAACTTCCTGATTTTTTTCAACAACATCTCCGTCGGAAACAAGCCATGTGGCAATTTCAACTTCAGAAATGGATTCTCCGGGACTCGGTATTTTAATTTCTACAATCATGATTTAGCGTTTTTGATAATTAACACAGTGCATATCACAAAGTTGATGATTCCACTCGCAATCGCATTGTCTAAATATTTTATCTAGAATTTTTTCTTCCTGTTGCAAATGTTGCTCTCTCAAACCAGGTGCAGGACTGGGACTTTCAGGACGAGCAATTAATTCAAATTCCAAATCGCCGAAATATCGACAAATAGATTTATAGACGCCCATATTTGCAGGTTCATCCTGAGCAAAAATCCGCACTTTTGCATCCTTATATTTTTTCAAGATATTATCAAATGCTTTTTGAGGGAAGGGATAAACTTGCTCTAAACTTACTACTGCAATATGATCGGCATCCATCTCCTCACGTTTTTGCAATACTTGATAATACAATTTTCCGGTTGTAATAACCAATTGGCTAACTTTATCTGGTTTTGGATTATCTTTATCAATCAACATCTCAAATTTACCATCGGTCAAATCGTCCACGGCACACACAGCTTTCGGGTGTCGCAGCAAACTTTTGGGAGTAAAAACAATCATCGGATGTTGGAAATCCATATACACATGCTCTCTGAGTGCGTGAAACATTTGCTCGGGACGTGTCGGATAAATAATTTGCACATTGTCATTGACAGCCAGCTCAAGATAACGTTCAATGCGTGCGCTGGAATGTTCGGGACCTTGCCCCTCGTATCCGTGTGGCAAAAACAAAACCAAGCCGTTATGCATTCCCCATTTTGCCTGAGCAGAGCTGATATACTGATCGTAAATTGGTTGCGCCATATTGGAAAAATCACCAAATTGCGCTTCCCAAATTGTCAATGTTTTCGGACTGGCAAGTGCGTATCCGTATTCAAATCCCAAAACGGCAAGCTCACTCAATGGGGAATTATACACATTAAATTCTGCCTGATTTTGAGCCACAAATTTCAATGGATTATAGTATTCCCGTGAATTTTGGATGTAAAAAGCGGTATGTCGATGGGAGAAAGTTCCCCGCACAGAATCCTGTCCTGATAAGCGAACCGGATAGTTTTCTTTCACCAAACTGGCATAAGCCAACAATTCAGCCATGCCCCAGTCAATTTTATCATCCTGAACCATTACTTTACGCTGGGAAACCAACTTTTCTACTTTTCGTAAAAACAGCTTATCCTCAGGCAATTGTGTTAAAACGGCGGTTAAATTTCGAATAAATTCTTTTGTCAATTTGGGTGGATGTTGTGCACTGAAAGCATCCCAAACTGCGGGTAGAAACTCATGGATATGTGCAGAATCAATTTTTTTAGCCTCTGCTAATTCGTTATCAAGCTGCTGTTGAAATACATCCACCTCCTTGGAAATCGTTTCCGCTTTCATGATGCCTTTTTGCTTCAATTTTTCAGCATAAAGTTCACGAACAGAGGGATGTTTCGCAATGGCATCATACAAAATTGGTTGCGTAAATCGGGGTTCATCGCCTTCGTTGTGTCCGTATTTTCGATATCCGAGAATGTCAATAAACACATCGGTATGAAATATTTGACGATATTCCATTGCCAATTTTATCACATAAATCAATGCCTCAGGATCATCGCCGTTGACATGAAAAATCGGTGCTTTTATCACTTTCGCAATATCCGTGGAATAGGTACTGGAGCGTCCGTCAAGATAATTGGTTGTAAATCCGATTTGATTATTCACCACGAGATGGATGGTTCCACCGGTACGATATCCGTTCAATTGCGACATTTGCACCGTTTCATAAACCACACCCTGTCCGGAAATGGCAGCATCGCCATGAATGATGATAGGCACTAACTTATTTTCATCATTGGCAAATTTATTTTCAATTTTAGCCCGAGAAACGCCCTCAACAATTGGCCCGACTAATTCAAGGTGAGACGGATTTGGCAACAAATGCAGCTCAACTGCTTTCTGGCTATGTGTTTCAATTTGATTGCTGAAGCCAAGATGATATTTGACATCTCCGAGGAGTGTTCTGGTTTCATATTTTTTTGCAGTAAACTCTTCAAAAATTGAGCGATAATCTTTACGCATGATATTACTGAGCACATTCAGTCTTCCGCGATGCGACATTCCGACAACAAATTCTTCTACTCCTAATTCTGCCCCTTTTTCAATGACTGCATCGAGTGCAGGAATCAAGCTTTCACCACCTTCGAGGGAGAATCGTTTTTGTCCGACAAATTTTTTATGAATAAACTGTTCAAAACCGACAGCATGATTCAAGTGGGAAAAAATATGGCGACTCTCATCATCAGTAAAACACGGTTGATTTTGCACTTTTTCCATCTTCTCCTTCAGCCACTGCGTAATTTCGGGTTGCCGGATAAACATATATTCAATGCCAATATTTGCACAATATGTTTTTTGCAAGGCGGATATAATATGTTTTAATTTTGTTTTTCCAAGACCGATTAACTTTCCAGCATCAAAATCCTGATTCAAATCAGATTCACTCAAATTAAAATTTTCGATATCTAAAGTAGGAAAATATTTTCGACGCGTGCGAACCGGATTAGTTTTGGTAAAAAGATGTCCGCGTTTACGGTAAGAGTCGATTAAATTAATAACATCAAATTCCTTAGACACATTCCCGCTTGGCGAGGCATCGCTATAATGCGTTTGTGCCAGCTCAAATCCCTGAAAGAAATGCTTCCAGGACTCGTCCATCTCCTCTCCTGCTTTATATGAGCGATACAATTCCTCAATTTCATCGGGGTGCATTTGCCCTAAAAAGGATTTTTCATCCATATGATTTCATTTTTTCTCTTAAAAACAAGCCTCTTGTTGAATTGTTTGCAAGATAGTGGTGTTTTTTCTGATATTGAAAATTAAACACAAGATAAATGAATAGTGCAAGGTGAAGGCTCTTTTGGCTGCGAAGCAGTAGCTTGAGCGTTAGAACAGCCAAATGTGTCTGAATGTGGGCTGGACTTTCCATTTCTATTTTTATGCAGCAAAATATTCATTTCCATACTGTCGTTGATTTTTTTCGGCTTGCTTGTAAGGATTTGCAAAAGAATAGTAGCCGACAGCGGGGCTCAAATCTTTCAATTTACAAGAAAGTTGAAGCGGGCTACAACCTTTGATTTTACTACTATCTCGGCTATTATTTTCATACATTATTGTGGTGCATTATTCTTTATTTTCAATTATATACACAGTCCCTTTTCCTTTACCAACACTCTTTATTATCTGTTCTCTTTTCATATGTTGCAAATCTTTTTTAATCGTATTCACATTAATATTATCAAACTTTTTTGATAAGTCAGCTATTTTTAGAGGTTGATTATCTTTTAAATATTCCTTTATTTCTTTTTGTCTTTCATTCAAATATCCACCTTTTGATTTAAACACATCATATTTTGAGTCAAGTCTTTGAGTTAATAAATTTAACTTATCGAGAAAATACAATGTCCATTTGGATATATTTTCATTGTCCTTATTTCTATTTTTTTGTCCTTCCATTAATACTTGATAGTATTCTTTTTTTGTATTTTCAATCAAGTTTTCAAAGGAGACATACTGAATAAACAAATAATCTTTTTGCAGTAAAACCATAGTGGTCAATAATCTTAATAGTCTTCCATTTCCATCTTGAAATGGGTGAATTGACAAGCTCATAAACAAGATTTGCAAGAATAATTAAAGGATGAATTTCTCGGTTTTTAAATTGACTATTAGTCCAATTAATCAAATCGTTCATTTCATTATCAACCAAATGAACTTCTGTTGTATTAAAAAGAACTTTTTGTACTCCGCCTGGATAATTTGCTACTACTTTGTTTGAAAGAAATTTGTATTGTCCGCGGTGCCTTGTGTCTTTATCGCTGTGCCGTAATAAATTCTGATGTAATTGTTTTATGTAATTTTCAGACAGTATAATATTATCATAGTTTTCATTAATAATTTCCAATGTGTCATAATAACCTACAACTTCTTGTTGGTCTCTTGTTTTTAGTTTAGTTATTTTGATGTCGTTTAAAAGTTTTTCTATTTCCTTGTCTGTAAGAGTTGCCCCTTCTATTCTTGTCGAGGCCCCAATACTTTCAATTGTGGCAATCTTTCGTAGTTCTTTAAGGTATATATTTTCTTGTTTTTCAATACTATTCCACTTGCCTTTGTATAAGTCAATTTGAGAAATCAGGTTTAATATTTTCTGATTTGTTTAAAAATCAAAGTTTAATTTATTTATGTATTTATCCATTTTATATCTGTAATTTATCCAAATACAAAAATATACTCGTTTTTATAAATATCTAAATATTATCTGTAAATTATCTGAATATCGTTATTTTTTAATGTATAACGGTTTGGGCTATGAAAATGTAGGCGATTTCGAAGCACGATTTTTCAACTTGCGATGAAGTTCAAACGGGCTACAAACCTTGATATTACTACTATCTCGCCTATTTTTTATAGCCTTTGTTGGCAACCGTAATTTATTCATCATCAGTTACTTTTCGGTTTCTAATTGTATGAACTTCATTAATTAATTCAAGATTTTTCTTCAATGATTTAATGTCCACATTGAGCATAAATTCTTTGTATCGATTGTATGTAAATCCAATATCCTTTTCTTCCAGTTTCTTTTTTATTGCTTCAACTTTTTCGTCATCTTTTACTGAAAAGAAAAGTGCCGAAGTCGGTTTCATTCTTTTACAAAACCAATAAGCATTTCTTCCGTCAATATTTATGCTAATATAACTTTGAGTGTAACGCATATTGATTCTGTCGTGTTTTTCTTCTAATGAATTAAACAATTCCTTTGCATTTAAATTTGTCCAAGGGGAATCATTATTCCAAGTGGATTCATTTACTTGTTTTAAATCTTCTTCATCTTCTTCTGGCTCAATATAAATATCAATGATTTTTGAAAAATTTAAAAT
>JAYEFQ010000055.1:0-4109 GCA_034658655.1 Bacteroidota bacterium | reverse complement strand
TCCATTTAATGTGGGGGTAATGTAATTGTCAGAGTATTTCATTTCAAGTGCAACTAATGCCCGCCATTTGCCACTTTCATTTTGTTGAATATTATAAGAGCCTATCCCAAAAAATAGAGAAAGACAGTAAATGGCAAGTGCAGTTTTGAAGATGAGGTTTTGTTTTGGGTTACTGTCCGATTTCCCAAGATAATTTATGTTTTGTGTGTTGGCCTTTGTTTTGATGATGTTTTTCAAAAATTGATATCTGTATTTCTTTATTTTGCTTCTTATGTGTCTCCGATTAAAAATGTAAAGGATAGAAAAGCATAACATAAGAAATCCGATGAAGATTAAATGTAAATTTATTGCTCTAAAAAATTGCCATAAGCTTCTAAAGGATTTGTCGCCATTAAAGTTTACTCCCGCAGCTTGTCTTGTTTCATTATCACGAATTAAATCAGTATTAGTGTTATTTGATTCATGGTCAATTAGATATATGGCTTTTATGGGTCGTTTGTGGATTTTTAATATTTCATCACTTTTGTTTGAAATATATATATCATTATTGAACGGTGTTTTAATTAAAAAGTCATGTTCATATTGTGATTCAATGGTGATTTTTGAAATGAATTCTGTGTTGCTGTAATATACAATAAATCCAGTGAGTCCAATCAGGTGAGAAATGATTAAGCTAAGGATAATAAACGTGTTTATGGTTTTAGTTTTATTCATTTATTCGCTAATTGTGTTTTCACGATTGCTTTTCTTCCTCTATAAATTTCCCGGTATTAAGATAATTGTTAAATGATTGGATTAATTCTGTTTCGGTATGTGATAATACAAATTTATTTATTTTTTTACCAGACATTAATTTCAGTCGCTCGGTTTTCTCTTCATTTAGTTCAAATGATTTTGGAAGCTGATTAATGATGCTTTCCAGTTTTTTTCTTGCTTGTGTTTCTGTTTGATTATTCAGTTTGTTAATTAATATATTTACAAACTTCGAGCTACTGAATTGATGAAATGTATTTCGTTTCTTTTCTTGTAGCTTAATGGTGCTTAAAGTACTTTCAAGAGACTTAATAAGTGCTTGATACCGTTCATAATTAAGGCGTTCTATTTTTGTTTTGTCATCAATTGTTTGACTTGCAAGCTTTTTTATATGTTGTTTAAGCTCATTTTCATTAAGCTCCGCAATTTTAAAGCCTTCAGTATCCACTGAATTAAAGTAAATTAAAGTATTATGTTTGTTTGCAAACTCAACCAAGTCGCCCATTTCACCCAAGTTTTGCTTCATCGGACAAACAGCAATGGATTGTGTTAGTTTATTTTTTTGTGAGATTTTATTAATAATCTGGAAGTTTTCCATCACTTGGTTAAAGTCTGCTTTATCTCGAATAAATTCAAATCGCTCTTTTTGTAAAGAATCAATGGAAAAATTGATTTGAAATTTTCCTTTTTCCAGATAGTTTAAGATTTTATCATTTAAAATACTGCCATTACTTTGTACGGTAATAAATGCCTTAGGATTTTGTGCTTGTATTCTATCCCATATTTTGTAATAAATTGGAATAAGAAACGGCTCGCCACCATAAAATCCTGCTAATTTAATATGCTTCAAAAATGGGCTTAACTGGTTTAGAAATAAATCATCAAATTTGTAGGTATTTTGCAATTTAATTCCGTGATTTTGATGCGATGAAAACATGCACATTCGACAATCAAAATTACATGCTAGGCTTAGCTCAAAATCTATTCGCTGTGGATATTTATGCTTAGTGCGATATTGATCATACAGAATTGCCGTGCTGTTGGCAGCATTTCCATTTTCAAAGTTTTCAATACAAACTTGACATCCTGATGGTAAATTGTATTGTGTTGAAGATTTGCAAAGTGATTTGCGGGTTTCAGAGTTCCAAATTTCATTCAAACTTTGATTTTTCAAGTTCCCGTAAATCTGTTCTGTATTCATGCAACAGGCTCTTACATCACCGTTAGATGCTATGTACATGCTGCTGAATGGAGCGTAACAAGCAGCTTTTCCTGGTCCTAAAGGACGTATTTTGTTGAAATCAGGGTATTGCTGGGGATGATTTCGCAATTTATTGAAAATGCGAATTCCACGCGCAAGTTGATTTCGAAATTTATTTCTGGTTAGTAGCTCCATCCTCTATTTGATTAGTAAGTGAGTCCCAAATTGACCAACCTTCATGTCCCCAATGATGATAAATGTGAAGAAATGCCGGTGAAAACTTGGTTTTAAACCGATCGTAGGTGTAACCTTTCTCTGCATGCCATGCGACTGCCGGATTGTTGTATTCTGTTATGAAATTGTATTTTACTGATAAAGTTTTCATGTTTTGAATGTCAAATTTCCACGCTGTCACAGCTAGCATTGCTTGATCTCTGGTTTTTGTGTATGAATTGTTGAATTCTTCAATCGTCAATTTATGCCAAGTGTTTAAAAAATCAGTTGATTTTTGATTGAAACGAAACACCCCGCCGTTCCAGTGTCGCCACTTTGAGGGGATTTTAATAGCATATTTGTCTTGTATGTAATTTCTTAAATGTGCACACGAAATGGTTTTTGTGAAAAAATTCTTTCCACTTTGGCTTTTCCAGTTTTGTGTTGTTTTATCATATAATATGCCATGAGTTTTTGCAAGTTTTTCACTTAAGCGCGGGTAATCAAAACTAATGATTTTTCCTTCTTGATTATACCATGCTAAATTGGCTTTGTTGAAACGAAATTGTTTTGCAAAAAGAAAGCTTTGTTTTGGTGATACAAAGCGATTAAACATATATTTCAGAATATTCAAACTGTATTTTACAGGCTGTTTTTTCATGCGGTAAAAGGCATCCATTAATTCGCGTTCTGCTTCTTGACGATAGGGGTCTTGATGTTTGAAATCTGGAGATAAATCATCCAATTTTTCGCTTAAAGCCTCAATTGATGCATTGAATTTTTCTAAGCATCCACAGTTTAAGGCATAAGGACTAAAACTGTCGAAATAATCATGGTCTTGGGCAAATAAGACAGGGGATGCTTGTAAGTTGAAAATATCATCAACAGCTTTTGAAACAGCCACAATATCTGAATCTAAATAGCAGAATTCATTTTCAGGTTTCATCTCAAGATAATGATGCAGTGATGTTTTTAAAAAAATTGATGCCTCATGATGTGAATATTTCTCAGGTGTTTTTACATCAATAATATGATCGTGCTTTATGCTGCTTTCGTTTCTGCTACTGTCGGTTATGACAATGATCTTTGACTGACTGAAATGTTTCAGATAGTTTAAACTGAAGTTCAGCGTGTCGGTATGTTCACGGCTGCCACAAACAACAAAGACAAAATGGTTCATTCCGTTGATTTTAAAAAATAAAAATACAAATTTTTACTTGAAAAGTGGCGGCTATTTGCAATAATTTCGTGAATTGTCTTGACATTCTCAAATCAAATTAATTCCTGCAGAATAATATTTAATGGGTAAGAAGTAAATTAAGTAAGTTGCTTTAATACAATTGCTTTTGTTTTTATTTAGTGTTTCCAGAAACTTTGTGCTTGCATTTTTGTTTTCTAGTAAATCAAAAAAACAGGATAATTTGTAGTTGATACTGTCTGGCATTGTGCTACTGTCCATTTGTAAAATTTGGTGAAAACAATTTGTGAAATCTTCGTTGCATTGAATGTTAAGCGATGCCGGATTGCTTAAGCTATCATAATTAAAGTCTGATTGTGAATGCTCTGCTTGTATTAGTAAAAGTGCTTTTTTTAATTGAAAAAAGGATGCGTGTTTTTTAGGTTTAAAATCTGTTTTTATAATGAGTTCCGCTTGCTTGTCTTTTTTAATTGTTACGTTTTGCAGCGGATTTGTGAAAATGACCGGATTGATGAGAAATTGAATCTGAATATTGTTTCCTTCAATGAAATAATTCCCAGGTGGATTGATATGATCTTGCTGAAAAATTAAGTCTTTTTGATAAATAGTATCGCAAATGGCAGAAATAATTGCAAATGGAGTTTGTATTTCTCCTGAAAATTGATTCGGAATTTGCATGCTGCCCATTTGGTAATGTCCGGCTTCTGATTGATTGTCGCAGGGAAGTGTAATGCTAGCATTTGC
>JAYEFQ010000054.1:0-18650 GCA_034658655.1 Bacteroidota bacterium | reverse complement strand
AATCTGAGAAAGAACATTGGAATAAACAAGAGGTTGCCTGCTGGCAGGCAGGCAACCTCTTGTTTGTTATCCGGTGTCCCATATTTTCTTTTTTTGCATCCGCCATGTGGCGTATTATCGTGCTATCGTTTCAAATGCGTCTGAATAATTAATGTTTTTAATTTTAGCACTGAGTAGTTACATTTTTTCTTTGTAACGTATTGTTTTATTGTATAGTATTAACTTTATAATTTTTCATTCGATATTCGAAATTTCAAATCCGGCATCGCCAAACAAGTTTAATAGAGACTTGGGTTCTTGGTTGTAATCGAATAAAACCATACCTTTACTGCATAAAGCAGTGATTTTTCGTTATGGCTAAAATTGAAAATCAAAAAATTGCATATCGAGCAGGATGGATAGCAGTTGCAGGTAATGTGATGTTATTTATCTTCAAATTATGGGTTGGAATTATTAGTGGATCCATCGCTTTAATGGCTGATGCATGGCATACATTATCCGATTCTGCATCCTCAATCATCCTTATTGTTTTTTATAAAGCTGCTGTCAAGCCTCCCGATATGAATCATCCATACGGACACGGAAGATTTCGGTTGGTCGCCTCGGTCATTATTGGGGCTATATTAATAATGATCGGATTAAACTTTGGTATTGAAGCCATTCAAAAGCTTATTTCCGGTGAAACAACAGAATTCGGACTTTTTGCCATCATAGTAACTGCAGTTTCTATACTTGTAAAAGAGGGCATGGCACGTTATTCTTTGCATGCAGCAAAAAAACTCGATTCTCTGGCGCTTAAAGCGGATGCTTGGCATCATCGTTCTGATGCAATTTCTTCGTTGGTTATCCTTGTCGGGATATTTCTCCAGTCTTTTGCATGGTGGATCGACGGAGTGCTCGGGCTATTAGTTTCAGCACTTATTATGTGGACAGCTTGGAAAATTATCATTGAAGCTATTGATGTCATCCTTGGTAAAAAAGCAGATGGCGAGCTTATTCGTAAAGTACGTGATATTGCTAACAAGGTGGCTGGTTTTGATGTCTTATCACATCATTTTCATTTGCATTCGTATGGCGATCATAAAGAATTAAGTTTTCATATTGTTCTTAACCCGGAAATGCCATTGCGTGAAGTAACCCAAATTATGTATGAAATACGTCAACGTGTTCGAAAAGAGTTAGATGTTGAACCAACAATTCAAGTCGATGCAAGTCAATAAATGGAGATTTATTTTACTTTTTCTTGCTTTTGGAGCAGAAGCACTGATGTCCCAATCATTAGATGAGGACTTGATGGAAAAATATCAAGACTACAGACAACGACTTGAAGATGAGTTTATCGTGATAAGCCCTGATGTTGAATTGTATGGCGTAAATATTCCGGCTATCGACCGAAAAACAGATTCCTACGGAAATAAAAACATAAGATGGAGCGATGGGAATAGTAATTTCAATAACTACATCAGTATGTTAGTAACGGAAATTGAATTACTGAAACAGCATGGAGGCAATTATCAATACAGCTTAAATGAATTAATGTATGCTTTTCTTGCCATTGAACGACTTGACTTATACTCTGAATACAATCTTCGGAAATTTTGGGATAAAAAAATCTTACATGATGGCGATTCTATTAATGCATACATAATATATCCTGCTGATATTAATGGCTTTATGCTTCGCGATGATGTGAGTCTCGGATTTTGGATGAGATATTTCCCGCATTTTGGAATGGAATTTGGGAAATTAAATGATGATTCAACAAAAACGAATAAATATTTTTCTGTTTTTCAACGAGGAATCGAACCAATGCAAGCAATGAGTCAGGACAATATGATACGCATGCTTGAGGCTTTGGCATTAACGCATCATTTGATGGGGAAGGAGCCGATTTATAATGTTCCACTTAATTTTATAAACCCATTGATTCCTCGTTATTTAATGGAGCAAGGCATCATGACAAAAGATAGTGTCGATTTTAAACGCTGGACTGAAGACCTTACAAACCGTTTAATTAAAAACATGCAACAGCCCGAAGATCAGGCTGCTATGTGTTTAAAGCCATGGAATAGCATTGGCCGTGAAAGTAAAAATCAGTTTTTATCTATCCTGTCCACACGCTGGTATATGACAAATCCGATTCGAGAAAGACATGTTGCTGAAGGGTCAGGCAACGATATGGGGATTTTCATTAATGCTCACGGACTTGGGGAATATGGTAAGCGATTAACTGGCAATGATTTTCATTATGAAAGATCAGAACGTGGATTGAAAAGGTTACTGTTTAATATGGCTGTTTTTAAGAAAATTCCTTTGCCATTAGGAGTAAGTATTCCGCTTCCAAAAAACTATAATGATGTATTGCCTAGAACCCTTGCTGCAAGTGCAAATATTAATAGCAATCGAAACGATATTTTTCTTCAATTACGTGATAAACGTGCTGACCATACCTTTGAGCATATGATTATGACGAATTATTTAATGAATAAAGAAGATTTAGCAAACTTTTATCATCCGGGCACGGAAATGTGGATAGAAGATTCAACTTTTATTGCTGATATACTTGCTGCTGCGCCGCCAAATGGTCCGTTTTCCGATACAACAAAAGCAAATTATTCTGTGCATTGGTGTACATCCTCACGAGTTATTTGGCCTGCACATGAGCCAAGTAAACGAGCAACTAAAGATTTTGAGTTTGCAGGCATTGATTATCTCATGTTGCATAATCTTTATCGTTTGGTTTATGGTGGTGATAATTATTATTATTATTTAAACTTGAACCCAGTAAGAAAAAGAGATATGAATTTCAAAAAATATACGAGTGAAGGAAAGAAAGAAAATGCTCAGTTTTTTATTCATGCACCGATTATTATTCGTAAAAAGTAATTAACAGGTACTAATACCTGTTTATATTACTCCCTAATATTCAGACCATTGTTTAAGTTGAAATTATTATTAATTTTAGCAGTATATATGAAAGTAAAAAGAAGAAATTTTAGTAGTGCCTTTAAGGCAAAAGTTGTCATTGAAGCCATTAAATAACGAGAAACATTAGCGGAGTTATCATTGAAGTATGAAAGTTCATCAGAACATAATTTCTAAGTGGAAACAAGAGTTTTTAGAGCGATCAGGAGAGATATTCGGAGACTTATTGGCGAGAGAGATTAGAAATAGAAAATGGAGGACCTTCAATAAATGACATTAATAGGTTTCATATTCGCGATGATATTGGTGATGAGTTTTGGAGTCAGCACAGAGATCATTTCCAAAATTCGAGTCCTGATTATGCGGAGGTAAATTATTTTAAATCAATATTTACTGCTGATAATGATGATATCAGAATGGAAGGCTCCAGTCAGGACAATTTAATTCATAACATTTTAGGTCTATCACTAGTAAGTAAATTAGTTGGAAAAGAGGATGTTAGTGGAATAAAGGTTAATTTCAATACGAAATATATTCAAACATATTTATTAAATCAAGGTATAATAATAGCAGGTAATATTAATTCTATTAATAAAGTGAACTTTTCTCTGTGGGCACAAGATATTGTAAAGCGATATATAGACTTAATACAAAATGAAGACGCAAAATGGCTAATATCAGGACCTACTAATTGGTATATTGAAAATCCTGTAAAGGATGAATATGATGATTATTCTGGCGATGAAGAAGCACCTCGTTGGTCTTATGCAATGTACCATGATGGCTATATAATTGCAGCATTTTCAAAATTTGTTTATCTTATAAAAATAGAAAATTCATTGTTGTTTAACACTTCATTATATCAATTTGATGAAATAGCAAACAATAATTTTAATACAATATTTTCTACTTTTGGACAATATGCAAATTGGTTACAAGACAGAGTTGGCGAAACAATATATTGGTTTTTAGATAATGGATACTGGAATAATTCTTTTGGAATGAAAAAATCACCTAATGATGATATTACTGCTGAAATTAATATGCAGATAGGTTTTGCAAGAGCTTTTCTTTTCAATGGATTAACTGCTAATAATCAAGATTTCTTAGATAAAGCAAATTTATTTAAAAGTAATATTTATTTTTACGATAGATGCGAAGATGAAATATATGATTTTTCTGTTTTTAGAACAAATGATGATAATGCTTATTGGTGGTATCATAACGGTTTAAGAATTCCTAAAAGAAACTGGTGGAGTTCACACTTCCCGTATTATCATACAAATGAACCAAAATATTCTGCTTATACTAATTATATTAAAGATGTGGGACATGGTGCTATTGTAACTTGGCTACCTTATAATTTTTATTTTTACCAGCCAAATACACCATTTACAACAAATGATTTAATTCGCTTCAGAAATACTTTTACAGCATATCCTAATCCATTTAAAAAATTTGTAAAATTACAATTTTCAATTAATGAAAAATCAACTATAACTTTACAAATTAGAGATCTATATGGTAATTTATTATTTACAATATTTGAAAATAGAGAATTAAAACGAGGAATATCTATTTGTTTTTTAACAATAAATAATTCAGTTAAAAATATCAAAATTATCAAATTAGATTAATTACACTTGTTTGATAACATATTCACATTAGGGCAAACTGAAAATAACTACACAAACTGAATAATTTCTAAAAGTCAAAATTAGGTTTCCAACTTTGGAAACATATTGCTGTTTTAATCGTTTAACAAATACATGCCCCGTAAACTCTATAAAGTTGCCAGTAAGTTCCGTTTGACAACACTTATAGACCGTAATTTCCCATAATATTCAAAGCAGGCAACACAACTTTAAAACACAAAAAATGGTAATGTAAAATCAATCAGATGCTTTATACATGTTCTGATTAGATTTTACAAAATAACGACAGAGAGGGTCTAGCTGTCGGTGCTGCCTTATCTAAATCGCTTACGGCAACACAACTTCCACCCATTTGCCTTTATTTCTAGCGTGAATAGATTTATCGTACATCGCTTCAATATTAAAAGCAGGCAAGTAATATTTCCCAGCGTATGACGCATTTAGCATTACACGATACGTATGTTGCTTGCCTTTTGACAATCCAAAATAGGTGAGTATTCTATCATCTCGAATATCTTGATAATCTGACGGGGAATTATCTCCAAACTCGCTTGAGTACATTCTTGAGTTGATAATTTCCCAACCACTTGGGAATATCTGCGTAAGTGCAAGCTCATCAAAATAAGATTCAAAACTCTGATGTGATATTTTTACCACACATACAAAATCCATTCCTTGCTCAATGCAGTTTTCCTGAATTTTATCTCCGTCTAAATCATAAAAATTCACTGACATTGCAAGTTTATTTTGCGATGCATTTTCACTGCCTGCTTTAGGAACACCTTCCTGTACAATTCGAGTGTATAACATTGACTCAGTTAAGTTTTCTAAGTTCAGCATATTGCCGGTAGATTCAATCACATTTAACGGAATACTTAAAACAGCACTGCTTGTACTGACCGTTTGTTTTGTGTTTCCGTTAAGCTGATAGTTCACTTTGATTTCATCGCTAACACCATATTTATCGTAATACATTCCGGTTGCCAGTAGGGCATAAGCCGTTGTTTGCGTGCTTAGCCATTGATCAGAACCAAGTGTTTTCGACATATCTCTTAGCACCTCAAACGCTTCAGTTTTTCGATCAAGTAATACAAAAGTTTCTAAAATCATAGCTTCATCTCGCAATGCAGAGCCATAAGTAAAACTCAATTCAGAATACGGATTAACATTTATCGGCAATCCATCAATCAATTGCTCTGCAACCTGGTGTTTTCCGCTCAATTTGTATGCAGCGGCAAGTCTCCATGCGGCATCGTCACTTAATTTTTTTATCTGCAATAAACGGTTCATTGCACTTAATACCGGTTTTCCGGAAA
Source organism: Bacteroidota bacterium (assembly GCA_034658655.1). Classification (GTDB taxonomy): domain Bacteria; phylum Bacteroidota; class Bacteroidia; order Bacteroidales; family ML635J-15; genus JAQIBY01. Next base: position 12,754 of record JAYEFQ010000054.1, on the reverse strand, counting down.
GTGAAAGCGTGTATAATCGGTATGCCTGAATAAACTGAGAACGGGTTCCGTCGTCGGTCCATTTCATGGCTTTGTTTTTCTGATATTTCATTAAATTAGTTAAAACCACCTCAGGAATGTCATATCCCTGCGCTTTTGCTTCCAACATAAAATGTCCTGCGTAATTCGTGCTCCACAAGCTAACATTCGAACCGCCAGGCCAATAGCTTAATCCGCCATTGCTCATTTGATATTTTCGCATTTGTTTTAAGGCAAAATTAATACGACTTTCAATATCATCTTGCTGTGTTGGCGTGAGTGCCATTAAATGCTCAAGGTATAAATGTGGAAACGCAGATGAAACCATTTGTTCTAAGCATGAGTGGGGATAACGTTCGAGATATTTCATGCGTTTATGCAGATTAATCGGAGGAATGGAATACACTTCTAGTTTGCAATGATTACTTCCGGGAATTCCGAATGCATCAAAATTATAGGTATGATTGTTTTTCGCTTCCAATGATTTCCCTTTGGTTTCAACCATAATCGGATTTGGATTACGGACATCAATTTCAATAGAAAATTTAGAGATTTCACTTCCGGATGTTGATAAAATATCAACTTTTCCAACTCCGGCATTCGCTTTTGTTTTCAGCTTAAAATTAATGGTTTTATCCCCATTGCGAGTGAATTCAACGCTTTGTTTATTAGTACCTAAGATTTCAAACAACTCGTTTCCACGGATTTCCACATTCACATTTCTAACATGATCTTTCATAGCAAAAATAGTAACAGGAAGCATAACTTCCTCTTCAGTGCCCAAAACTCGAGGCAAAGTTCCTAGTACCATAAGCGGTTTAGTTACTGGACAAGTTTTTTCAGCCGAACCATAAGCGTTTTTACGATTTCCGGCGATAACCATAGTACGAACAGAACCAATATATTTAGGCAACTGTATTGTATGCACAGCTTTTTTACCGCCCTTTATATGAAATGGACCAAGATAACGAACCATAGGAGTGAAGCGGTTTGCATTTTTGGCTCCTTCGCCATTCAAGCTGCCTCCACCACCAATACTAAGTAATCGCTCTAATTTTTCACCATGGGCACCAATTACCCAATCAAACATATCCCAGGTTTTAACTCCAATTGCTTCCCGAGCATAGAAATGATTCCAAGGATTTGGTGTTAAAAAGTTAGTCAAATCCAACAATCCTTCGTCCACAATAGCAATGGTATAAGTCATTTCCTGCTTATTGGCTTCTTTAATTTCAATACGCACTTCAGACTCTGCCAGCAATTCGTCATCCATAATAATTTCTGGCTGTAGTTTGGTGTCCTTATTAACAACATCAATCGGAATTACACCATACATACGAATTGGTCGGTCGTTTACAGTTTGTTCGTGTGGCTGTATTAAACTAACATGAACATAAATATTTGGGGCCATTTCCTCCGTTAAATTGAAAGTGAATTCCGTATCACCGGCTTCGGTTTCTAACCAAAAATAATCCAGTACACGGCTTCCGTTTTCAATACTGATAAATGCGCGTCCTCCTTCTGAGCCTGGCAATGTCAGTTTAACCGTTTCGCTGATATCATATTGCTTTTTATCGGCTTTAAATTGTAAAATACTAGCAGATTTTGATTGATTTCTGCCAACCGATGCATATTCAGGCCAATCAGCATAAACTCGCTGTGCTGTTGCATGACCACTGTTTATATCAGTTACTTTAAGGATATAATATCCCCAATTGTCTCGATTAACTTTAAATTCCCAATCAGCTTTTCCTTGCACAGCCTGAATCGTTTCTTTCTCAATGACATTGTAATATTCTGATGAAGCATAATTTGATGAATAATCATAGGAGTAATACCACCAACTCCAATCAACTTTTATCAGTTCAACTTGTAAATCATGAGATGCCTGAATGCGTTTTCCTTGCGGAGATACACATGCAATTTCAATTTCATGCTTTTTCCCGGTTGGCAAATAATTTCCGTAGCTTCGGCTTGATTCTGGTAATTTCATTCCGACATAGGATGTAAACGGATGAAATGGAACCTGTTTCTCATTAATGCTAAAATTTCCACCTTTTTCAAAGGCTTTTGTCGTCAATTTTGCCATTAGTTTTCCTGGAGCTGCATTGCCGATATCTAACTTAATATCGGTTTGGATATATCCTTTGTTATTAGTTTTTTCATCAAGAATTGTCAATGTATTAAAGTCAAATCCTCTTGTTATATCATCAAAATGATAAGACCCAAAACCTTCAAACTGTGTTGCCATCGGATACAAAGAAAGGGTAACAGTTGTTTTTAACTCCTTTGCGGGTGCTCCATGTAGCCAATTTACCCAAATATTGGTTGGATTAACTTTGTCTGTATAAAGTGCCTCATTTTGTAATTGTAAATCAATTTTCAAACGATTGGGCTTTATGGTTTCTACTGCTAGATTTTTATAAAATGTTTTTCCACCAATGCTAATCTGCGCTGTGTAATTGCCAGTAGGAGCATCTTTGTCTGTTTTTGTCACAAAACTGTGAAAATGCCAATCATTCAAATTTTGCACTTGTCTGTCAATACGTTGTGAGCGAGAGTTGTACAATTCAAATATAACGGGATGACCAAGTGGAAGCTTGTTTTCAATATCTTCAAGAATAAATCCAATGAAAATTGAATCTCCCGGACGCCATACACCACGCTCTCCATACATAAATCCTTTTAAGCCATCAGAAACGTCAATTCCCGAGACATCAAAGTCGCTAATAGAAAGCGTATTACCATGGTTTATTTTAAGGTATGCTTTATCATCACCATTTGCTGCAACAATAAAACTGACAGATTCATCTTCAGGAATCTCATTAAAAACTACAACTCCCTGTTTATCTGTCTGTTTACTATTAATAAATTGCTGCTGATAGTTGTGAATATCTACATGGATATCTTTTAATGGTTCTGCAGTAATCAAATCAGTAATTACCACCAGCAAAGAACCGTCATTGCCTTCTTTTGCCGTAATTCCCATGTTTGAGGCAAACACATTTCTGGAAACGGCTCGCCTAAATCCGTAATAGGCATTACTACAGGGGTCATCTCGCTTATCCCAATCATCCCAATCGTAATTATAATAATAACTGTCAAAATGTTCCCAAAAAGCTTTTTCTTCTTGTGAAGATACTGTACTTGTTAAATTATCGCTATCGATGTCTTTATTATCGCAGGGGAATAATGTATGGGCTTTACGGAAACCAATATCAACTCGATAAATTGCACCCGGATCAGCTTGAATCAAGGAATTCAAGTCCAATGTAAAGCGATTCCATTTTGATAAATCCGTAACATCCGTTTGATTTAAAGAAACGGTTTTTTCCTTTATCACCTTACCAACACGTTTCATTTCACGATTATCAGACATATTATTGACTTGCAAGAATTGCATGACATTGTTTTCAAAAATCTTGGTAATCCTGACATCTACAGCTTTTAAGTTCACAGCTTCAAAGGGAAGGACAAGATTTCCTTCTGATTTTGGCATTATTACTCCATCACCAGTCATGCGAACTGCAGGTAAAATTTGTTCAAAACGCAATAACTCTTGTGTCATTTTATCAAACCGATGGCTAAGGCAATTTTTTATCCCAGGATTAATAATAAGATTATGTTCTCCCTCAAGGCGCTCTGGTGGATAAACACGAATAATATTGTCTTGAATGACATAATTCAATATGCCAATATCAGCGATTTGAATTAGCCCGTCAAGATATTGATTGACAAGTATCGGATCGGAAAACTGCAATTTCACATATTGCTCAGGATGTTGAATAACTTTAGCTTCAATCAAACTAAAATCATTCACTGAAGGAATTGGGATATTTCTTTCTCCAGATTTTGAAACGCTAATTACCTCACCATTATACTCTAAGCTCAACTGCCCGGGCTTTTCGGTTCTCGGTACAGAATCTACGATAAACTGAAATTCATTCGTTGCTTTTTGTTGAAAATGTACTGGTAAATCTTTATTATTCACATTTGCACAAAGTAGTTTCTCAATTTGATCGAGATCTTCGGTATCGGCGGTGCGAATTGTTCCTTTTACTTGTTGCCAAGCAAGATGACGCTTATCTGTTGTTTTTATTTCAGTAATTTCCAGACTGAAATTCTGAGGTTTTGTTTTTACATCATACTCAAAAATCCGATATTTTCGATCTAATTCGTGATCTAATTCAACCAAATTAAATTCAATTGTAAATTTCTTGTTCGACTCCAATGCCTCATCAGGCACAAACTGCACCGTTCTAAAATCAATCCATCCAGTTTTCCCACTTACTTTTGGGTCGATTGAAAACAAATCTGTACTTCGATCTTCAACTGCACCTAAAGTTTCAGCAAAATCGTTAGAAAGTTGCACTTTAAAACTAGATGATTTTGATATTACTCCAGAAGTATAGCCAGAAATATAAGGGCTGAATTCAGACACATTTGGTCTGTCATTTCCCTTATGGAAAACAAGTGTCATTACAAGATAAATGGTCATAATAAGTGCTACCAAACCAACAATCCATAACCAAGTACGTTTTTTCATAATGATTGTATTAACGGTTTAAAAAATTATAAGCTTTTAATAAAACAAAAATAAGCGAAACATTATTGCTTCGCTTATTAATTTATTTAAAGTTTTAAACAATTATAACTAATCAGTGCTAAAATTAAAAACATTAACACCAATTTTGATTAATAAATGGTATAACTATTCAGACGCATTTAAAACGATGGCACGATAGTACGATAATCCATCATATGGCAGATGCAAAAAAAAGAAAATATGGAACACCGGATATCAAACAATAGGTTGCAACCTATTGTTAATTCCAATGTTCTTTCTCATATTTGCGGTGAGAAGCTACTTTTACTGATACTGATTAGTTTTAAACAATTTAATGTATGAGACGAGTATGAACTTTCAACTTTTCAAACTGAACTCATGTATATGCTGAGCGGGCAAAACTAAGTTTTCATAAAGATATAATGTGTTAAATATAAAGGCGTTGTACAAATACAAAAACGCACTTTATGCCCTGTCTAAGTATAATACAGTGAATTATTTTAAAACACGAAATTGAATCCCAGACTTTTTATTATATCCGATGCTAATTGTATTTCCATCTTTAACATCTGAGCGAATAATTGCCTCTGCAAGCGGATTTTCAAGATATTTTTGAATCGCTCGTTTCAATGGTCTTGCTCCAAATTTTGAATCAAACCCACGCTCTGCAACAAATTTACGCGCAGCAGGAGAGATACGGATATTATATCCGATTTCTTTAACCCGTTTGAGTAAGCCTACAAGTTCAATATCAATAATTTTCTGGATATCTTTCTCATTCAATGAGTTAAACATGACTACATCATCCACCCGATTTAGAAACTCAGGAGCAAACGATTTTTTCAGTGCATTGTTAATCACATTTTGCGTATGTTTTCCTACCTCACGTTCTCGTGCTGTAGTTGAAAAGCCAACTCCCTGACCGAAATCTGCCAACTCTCGGCTTCCGATATTAGATGTCATAATTACAATTGTATTGCGAAAATCAACCCGACGGCCAAGACTATCAGTTAAGCGTCCTTCGTCCATTAATTGCAATAAAATATGGAATACATCAGGATGCGCTTTTTCAATTTCATCAAGCAAAACGACAGAATATGGCTTACGACGAACTTTTTCAGTTAATTGCCCGCCCTCTTCGTATCCAATGTATCCGGGAGGTGCCCCCACAAGCCGAGACACAGAAAATTTCTCCATATACTCACTCATGTCAAGACGAATTAATGCATCGTCTGAATCAAACAAAAAGCCTGATAATACTTTTGCAAGCTGAGTTTTACCAACACCGGTAGGGCCAAGAAAAATAAAGCTCCCAATCGGGCGATTCGGATCTTTTAAGCCTGCCCGATTTCGTTGAATTGCCAGCACAATTTTCTGAATTGCTTCATCCTGACCAACGACTCGAGTTTTAAGTTCATCGCCCATTTTTAATAACTTTGAGCCTTCTGTTTGTGCAATACGTTGAACCGGCACACCTGTCATCATTGCCACAACTTCAGCAACATTATCTTCAGAAACAATTTCGCGATTTGCCTTCATATTTGTATGCCAGTTGGTTTTCGCTTGCTCAATCTTTTGTTCTAACTCCCTTTCTTTATCACGGAAAGAAGCAGCTTTCTCAAACTTTTGCTCGCCAACAGCAAGGAGTTTTTCAGATTTAGTTTGCTCAAACTCATTTTCCAACTCAAGAATATTTTCTGGAATATTAACCTTTGCAATGTGTACCCGCGAACCAGCTTCGTCCAAAGCATCAATCGCCTTGTCTGGCAAATGTTTATCGCTAATATAGCGCATTGTCAATTTAATACACGCCTTTAAGGCATCATCGCTATAAATCACATTGTGATGATCTTCATATCGACCTTTAATATTTTCCAAGATACTTACGGTTTGCTCTTCAGTCGTTGGCTCAACCATTACTTTTTGAAAACGACGTTCAAGTGCAGCATCTTTTTCAATATGTTTACGATACTCATCTAATGTAGTTGTACCAATACATTGAATTTCCCCGCGAGCCAAAGACGGTTTTAACATATTTGCAGCATCTAAACTTCCAGCAGCACCACCGGCACCAACAATGGTATGAATTTCATCAATAAACAAAATAATATCGTCAGATTTTGCCAGCTCATTTAAAATAGCCTTCATGCGTTCCTCAAATTGTCCGCGATACTTTGTTCCTGCCACAATTGAAGCCATATCAAGGGTAACCACCCGTTTGTCATACAATACATGAGATACTTTTTTCTCAATAATCCGAGATGCCAGTCCTTCTGCAATGGCAGATTTTCCCACACCAGGCTCACCTATTAATACTGGGTTGTTCTTTTTTCGTCGGCTAAGAATTTGAGAAATCCGTTCAATTTCACGTTCTCTACCAATAATTGGATCAAGCTTACCAGACTCAACCGCTTTTGTTAAATCAATTCCAAAATTGTCCAAAACCGGCGTGTCAGAGCCTTTTACTCCCGATTTTCCTGAGTCTTGGGCTTTCTTCCCACCAGAAGGACGCTGACGCTTTGCTGAATCATCTTCAAAATCAGTATCATCTGTATCGTCAATACTTGCACTTGATGCATCCATTTCAAGATTTACCTTCACCAATTCATAATCAATATCTAAATCATTGAAAATTTGAGCTAGGGGAGTGGCAACCCGCAATAAAGCCAATAACATATGACCAGAATTTACTTCGTCGCTTTGCATATGTTTCGCCTCCAGATTCATGAAATTCTGAATGCGTTGTGTGCTGTCATGCATTTTTAACTTATCAGCATCCTCCAACTTAATTTCAATATCTGAATTTCGAATTCGACTTTCTACTCGTTTTTTCAAATCTTCAAGGTCAACATTCAAATTTTGGAGCAAATTAATCGCAATTCCTTTTCCTTGTCGCAATAAACCCAAAAGCAAATGATCTGGTCCAATAAATTCATTATTCAGCCGAATCGCTTCTTCTTTACTGTAATTTACCGCGTCAACTACACATTGTGAGAGTTTTATGTTCATACTCATATCGCTTAATTTTGTAATTAAATAACCCAAAACTTTCAAATTTGTTGTAAAAAACTTCGGGAACATTTACAATTCAAAATTAATTTAAATTTGCAAATTGACAATCATAATTATAAACATAAAACTGTTGAAAATAAAGCTTCAATTAAACGATATTTCGTAAGATAATATGTATTTTAGTGGCTTGATTAAAAAAGAAATATAATACAATGAGTGAAGAAGGAAAAGATTCAAGAATTTTATCAGTCAATGTGACCGATCAGATGAAATCAGCTTACATTGATTATTCAATGTCTGTCATTGTTTCACGTGCATTACCAGACGTTCGGGATGGATTGAAACCTGTACACAGAAGAATTTTATTTGGGATGTCAGAATTGGGCATCACAGGAAATAAATCACATAAAAAATCAGCACGTATCGTTGGAGAAGTTTTAGGAAAATACCATCCACATGGCGATTCTTCCGTTTATTTTGCGATGGTGCGTATGGCACAACCATGGTCAATGCGCTATATGCTCGTTGATGGACAAGGAAACTTTGGCTCTGTTGATGGCGATAACCCTGCGGCTATGCGTTATACAGAAGCTCGCTTACAGAAAATCTCTGAGGAGGTGCTTAAAGATTTAGATAAAGAAACGGTTGATTTCCAATATAACTTTGATGATACGTTAAAAGAGCCCACGGTTTTACCAACGGTTGTACCTCTACTACTTGTTAACGGAACATCAGGTATCGCTGTTGGAATGGCAACTAATATGCCGCCTCATAATCTCTCTGAAGTGGTTGATGCACTGTGCGCGACAATTGATAAGCCTGATATTTCTGTTGATGAGTTGATTCAATATATTAAGGCTCCCGATTTCCCAACAGGAGGGATTATTTACGGATACGATGGCGTAAAAGAGGCATTTGAAACCGGTAGGGGGCGAATTGTCGTTCGTTCAAGAACCGATATTGAAATTACAGACAGTGGACGAGAACGCATTATTATTACAGAAATTCCATACCTTGTTAATAAAGCCGAATTGATTATTAAAATTGCTGACTTAATTAATGAGAAGAAAATTGACGGTATTTCAAATGTCAACGATGAGAGTGACCGTCATGGAATGCGTATTGTTATTGATTTGAAACGAGATGCAGTAAGTAACATTGTATTGAATAAATTATTCAAATATACACAACTGCAAAACTCTTTCTCAGTAAACAATATCGCCTTAGTTAAAGGGCGTCCGCAAATGCTGAACTTACAGGATTTGTTAATGCATTTCATTGATCATCGTATCGTTGTTTTGATTCGTAGAACTGAATACGAACTCCGACAAGCTGAAAAACGCGCTCATATTCTTGAAGGCTTAATTAAAGCGCTTGAATTTATCGATGAGGTCATTGCCATTATTAAACAATCAAAAAATGTTGATGAAGCCCGCCAGAGTCTCATGGAACGCTTTGATTTGAGCTTAGAGCAAGCAAAAGCAATTGTCGAAATGCGCCTGCGTAGCTTGACTGCTTTAGAAACAAACAAATTAAAAGATGAGCATGCAGAATTAATGGAACGCATTAAATATTTCCAAGAAATTCTTTCTACCGAATCATTGCGTCGTCAAATTATTCGTGATGAGTTGATTGCCTTAAAAGAAAAATATGGTGACGAGCGCCGTACCGATATCATTTATGCATCTGAAAATATGAATCCTGAAGATTTTTATGCTGATGACGAGATGGTAATTACAATTTCTAACCTTGGGTACATTAAACGCACACCACTTACAGAATTCCGCACACAGGGTAGAGGAGGCGTTGGTGCTAGAGCATCAAATTTCCGCGATAAAGATTTCATTGAATCGATTTTCACGGCGACAATGCATAACACGCTAATTTTCTTTACCGCAAAAGGAAAATGTTTCTGGCTGAAAGTTTATGAACTGCCTGAAGGAACCAAAGCATCGCAAGGTCGAGCAATTCAAAACCTTATTAATATTGAACCCGACGATGAAATCAAAGCATACATCCGTGCAAAAGATTTGAAAGACGATGAATATATTGATAGTCGTTTTATCATAATGGCAACCAAACGTGGAGTGATTAAAAAAACCCGTTTGAGAGAATATTCACGTCCGCGTCAAAATGGAATCAATGCAATTACAATTCGTGAAAATGATATGCTGCTGAATGCACGTCTGATTGAAGACGTAGAGGGCGAAGGCGTACATAATATTTTAATTGCTGCGAAAAACGGTAAGGCAATTCGTTTTCCACATGATATTGTGCGTCCAATTGGTCGTACTGCAACAGGAGTGAGGGGCATTTCTTTGGCAGGTGATGACGAAGCCATTGGCATGATTGTCGTTAATCCTGAGAAAAATATTTTGGTTGTTTCTGAAAATGGCTATGGTAAACGATCTGATTTAGATGATTACCGTATTACAAACCGTGGAGGAAAAGGTGTTAAAACCATTAATATTACTGAGAAAACTGGTAAATTAATTGCAATTAATGCCGTTACGGATATGGATCACCTTATGATTATCACCAAACAGGGTATTATGATTCGTATGGCGGTTTCTGATTTACGAGTAATGGGCAGAGCAACTCAAGGTGTCCGATTAATTAACCTTCGCGATGATGACCAAATTGCTGCGGTTACAAACGTAGAAAATGGGGCAGTAGAAGAAGAAGAAGAAATAACTGATGCTGAAATTGTTGAAACAGATGAAGCAACGGATGAAACCGATGATTCGTTAAACAATCAGAATGAAGAGGAAACAAATTCACAAGATGAAAATTAATTCTGGCAAGGATTTTGATAATTTATGAGAAATTCAATTATTTGAAAATAAATAAAAGAAACATTATGAAACGACTTGGAATACTATTAATCGGATTATTTGCAGTTACTGCCTTATCTGCTCAAAACAGAGAAGTTATGAACTGCTGGTCAGCGCTTAAAGAGGACTTTCTTGATGATGCACATAAAAGCATTAATAAAGCAATTGAACATCCAAAAACAAAAGATGATTATAAAACATGGTGGTATTATGGACGTACTTATCAGAAATTATCGACAGCTGAAAAGAAAAAGTATAAAGATTTGTGCGAAGAAAGTTGTGCAGATCAGGCATTTGATGCATATATAAAATCATTGCGTTTGAATTTTCAAGATCCTGAAATGAAAAAATTAGACTTGGAGAAACAAATAGATGTGATGAAGTTTTTTAAAGCCTTACAGGATTCTGATACTAAATTAGAAGATCAAAAGGCCTTAGTGGATATCATCACAATACGCTTGCCTGCTTTAGCAAATGGATTTGTAAATCAAGGAGTTAGAGCATTCCGTGAGCAATCCTACGAAACTGCTTTAGCGAAATTTGAAAAATCATTGACTATCTCATCTATTGCCATGAAAATGGATACTCAAGTAATCTATTTTACTTCATTAGCAGCAATTAACTCAGGTGACTGGGAGCGGACTATACAGTATAATGAAATGCTTAAACAAATCGATTATGGTGAAAAAGTTGAAGAAAAAGTAATCATTCATCAAAGCTTAGCATTGGGTTATTTGAATACCGGTGATACAACAAAATTTATCAATACCTTGGAAACCGGAATTGAAAAATTTACTGAAGCATCTTATCCTTTAGTTATTGACCTGTTTAACTATTACGTAGATATTGCAGAAAATGAAAAAGCATTGGATTATATCTCAATAGCAATTGAAAAAAATCCGGATAATGCGCAGTTTTATGTGATTAAAGGAACACTTTATGAAGAAACTGGGCAACAGGAAAAGGCAATTGGGGAATATACCAATGCAATAGAGCTTGAGCCTAATAACTTTGATGCAAATTACAGTCTTGGCGCATATTATTATAATTATGCAGCAGATACTTTGTCATGGGCAAATGATAATATCCCGCCAACTGAACCCCAAAAATACGGTGAAGTTAAAAAAGCAGCTGACAAATTATTTGAAAAAGCATTGCCTTATTTAGCAAATGCAAGAGGATTAAAACCAAATGATGTAGCGGTATTGTCAACGTTGAAAACCATTTATTACCGAATGGGTAATTTGGAAAAACATGATGAAATTAAGGCAGAATTAGATGCCTTAACCGAATAAATATTAATTCATTAAACAGGAAACTGCTTTAGAAATAGGGCAGTTTTTTTTTATTAGGTTTCAAAAGATAATACCATTTTAAAATCAAAAAATCTGGTATAAATCGTATTCAATATGGATAAACAAAACATTCAATTTAACATAATATAAATTATCATTCATTTATGATTATTTGAAAAACATCAAATTTTAACATGATTCTATAATTATACTCTAAATAATTAAATACGCGATTCTCAGCGATTATAAATTATTTTATATTTTCCTTAAACAATTTTTGCAGCTTCTTTAATTTAGGTCCAATTATAAATTGACAATAGCCATTCAATTTGTTGTTGTTATAAAAATCCTGATGATAATCTTCGGCAGGATAAAATATTTCCATTTCTATTATTTCTGTGACTATCGGATCATCAAAATATTTTTCCTTGGTAAGCAATTCAATTTGCGCTTTAGCAATTCGTTTCTGAGCTTCGGTATGATAGAAAATTGCAGATCGATACTGCGTTCCCATATCAGCTCCTTGGCGATTTAATGTTGTTGGGTTATGCATTTCCCAAAATATTGATAAAATATCTCTGAATGAAATGATTTGAGGATTATATTCAATCTGTATAACTTCTGCATATCCGGTTGTGCCTTGTGTTACCTCACGATATGTCGGATTTTCAGTTTCGCCACCACTATAACCAGATGTTACTGATAATACCCCATCTATTCGGCTATAAACCGCTTCGCCACACCAAAAGCAGCCCATTCCAAGTGTTATTTTCTCTGTGTTTTGTCCCATAATAGTCTGATTTGCAATTATTAAGCTTAATATGATAAAAAATTGTTTCATTTTAAGCATAACAGGAAATTGTTGTAATAGTTCAAATGAGATATAATGTATTCGTCCATCAGTTATAATCATTTGAAGCATTTTTATTCGTTAGAAATCAAACTTGCTCTAAACTTTGTTTTGCTCATGTCATTAGCCAAATTTAGCTAAATTTGGCTAATAGGTTAATTGTTTTTTGTGTCTTTAC
>JAYEFQ010000053.1:0-18692 GCA_034658655.1 Bacteroidota bacterium | reverse complement strand
AAAAAAGGGCAGCAAGGGGATTCGATACCGAACCAAGGCCCCAAAATTTGCTGTCGTTAAGCCAATGAAAAAGGAAAGGACTACTGCAAATACAATGGCAAAAATAAGAAAGGGTTCTTTGCTAAGCTGTTTAATGAAATTAAGCGGACCTATTCGGAAAATAATAAAGAGACTAAGCAGCAGGAGCACAAAATTTTCCAATCCTGAGAAAATCATGAGTATATTGCCTGCTTCCCATAAAAAGGGTCGGTATAATCCTGCAACAATTGCTTGAGGCGCTTTGCTCAACATACCACCCATTGTGGGTTCAAAACCACCAATATCAAAGGAATTGCCACCATAATAATCTTTAGATAAGTCATCCTGAATAATGTAAGCCTGTTCTGCCATGGCATCCATATCGGTGTAATATCCGCCTACGGTGTCACCCAAACGGGAAAAGGTAAATATCCCGGCAACTATAAAGAGTACAGCCAGTAGTGGCATAACAAAAACTCTCACAAACTTCGCTTTAATTTTTATGGTATAAGCAGCAAGTAACCACACCATGGCTGCTGCAAGCAAAGCATAAAAAATATAGGGCTTAATGCTTATAATAATGTGTGCAGAAAAAACTAAATATAGTAAATAGCGTATCCACTGATGCGGTTTAACAAATAAATTATAAAGTGCAACCACTGCAAGCAAAGCAAAGGCAAAGGTTAGGCTGTCTTTTAAAATGCCGGAAGACCAAATGAGAATCGAAGGCACAAAAAGCACTGCAATGCCTGCAATTTGCCGGTAATCGGGATACAGCCGACTTAAAAAACGGTAAAAGCGAAAAATTACAAGGTATATGAAGAAACTCAGTACCACAGTAGAAAGTAAAAAGCGTTTTGCTCCCAACCATACAAAAGGCACCATAAAGCGATTAACAGCAAAAGCTTGTGGGTCGTGGCGGTATGCCGGATAACCTGTTTCACTTGTAAAACTATATAGAAACTCTGGTTCCATACTGCCTTTCATTAATTGCCAAAATGCAGGAAAATTTTCATGACTTAAGTTAATGAAGCATTTGGCAGAGTGCCAATAATTGATAGTATCACCGCCGCCATAATTATATACATAAATGAGGGCAAAAGCAATGGCGCCAAATAGCTTGGCATACAAACCCCACATGAAATATTTTTTATCGAGGGCATGCTCAAAGCGGCTGCGTATCATTGCTGCAATCAGCAGAATGAACCCAATGTAAACCGGCAAAAGGAGCCAATCGCTTGCTGTGATAATTTGTTTGGTCACGGGGTAAAGGTAAGAAAAAAGTAGAAAGTTAGGTTTCACGAGGTTCGCGAGTTGAAAAGTTACTTAAGACAGATGTTGAGGGGAGATTTTTCGCTTCCGAAAGCTTTAGGAATGCATCCACGTTCTTTTCAATCGAATGACCATCGCTTTCCCATCGAATGACAATTTTTTTCGCAACTACGTAAGCTCGTTTTTTCAATCGCAACTATGCATCTACTATTTTTTTAGCAGGTATAAGTTTCCATTTTCACTACCGATTAGGAAATTATTTTTGAATGCATAAATATGGGAAAGATTATCATCGGTAAAATGTTCTGTTTTTGTAAAATCATTCGCATATGCGTCTCCGAAAAACAGTAAGCCTCGTTGTCCAATAAGGATTGCATAATTATCTGAAAAGGCCATATCATTGAAATTTCCGGACAATCGTGCTTTACTTCCCCATGATTGATTGTTATAGCGGAACACCTCGCCATGTTCGCCAAGCACAAATATTTCATCGAAAGCATTTTCTTCTATATCGACAAAGGCGTCACCATACAATTCGGTGTCATAAAATGTTTTGCCGCGGTCATCACTATATAATATTTGTCCGTAACCGGAAATCAACACATTGCTGATGCCCCAAACATGCAAATCAAACCATTGATTATCCCAAGAAGTTTGTTTCCATGGATAATTGCCGGTTTCTGTTTTGCTGGTAATGCCTTTTTGATAAAACTCTCCGCCTACTGCAAAAATTTCATTTTGATTCCATGCATAAATGGCTGAATACGGATTCAAATAATTATCCCAAGGGTAATTGCTGATTTCATACAATTCCCAATCGCCGTTTAGGTTGGGACAATGCCAAATTTGCAAACTATCGCCTGCTGCCCAATACCCTGATTTTTCATCCACATACAGAGCATTAATTGCGCTAAAATCTATGCTTAATTGATTTGTCCAGTTTTCTCCGGCATCAATAGATTGATAAATAAAACCCCGCGTATTTTTTTGTCCACCGCAAAGGAAAAGTACAGAATCATTCAATGCCATAACATCACGAATTTCTGTTTGCTCAGGAAAGGAGATTTGCTGCACTTGAAAGTCTGTAGGAATGGCTTGTTCACGCTCACATGAGGTGAGAATGAATCCGGCGAAGCAAAGCAGTACAATAGAAAGTTTCATCGTTATAAAATTAATAAGGACACAGCCATAACCATCATCCCGGCAAGTAATCCATAAATTGACAAGTGATGTTCGTCGTATTTTCCGGCGGTTGGTAATAATTCATCTAATGAAATAAATATCATAATACCGGCTACTGACGCAAAAATAATTCCCATGACCAATTCGTTTAAAAATGGCATTAAAATTAAAAATGCAATAATTGCCCCAACTGGCTCAGACAATCCGCTAAGGAAGGATAAACGGAATGCTTTTTTACGACTTTTGGTTGCATAAAAAATTGGTACGGCAACGGCAATTCCTTCAGGGATATTATGAATCGCAATGGCAATTGCTATGGGGATCCCGATTTCAATATTTTTATATGCAGCTATGAAGGTTGCTATTCCTTCTGGGAAATTATGAATTGCAATAGCGATTGCTGACATAATGCCAAGCCGTTGTAGTTTTTGATTTTTTACTTTTTCAATGTCAATATCCTCAATATCATGAGCTTCATGTGGGTTTTCTGCTGTAGGGACAAGTTTATCAATCAATGTAATCAACAACATTCCTCCGAAAAAAGCTGCTACGGTAATCCACTCCCCAACACTCGATTGAAAATGTGTTTTCATGGATGCATTTGCCTCAGGCAGAATTTCCACAAAGGAGATATAAATCATTACACCTGCTGAAAAGCCGAGTGCGACAGACAGTAATTTAGGATTTGTACGTTTATATGCAACTGCAATGATACTCCCAATCCCAGTACTTAATCCGGCAAAGAGTGTTAAAGCAAATGCGATAAAAAGGTTGTGATCCATAATTTTTTTAAAATTACATAATGAAATCAAACAGTTTACTTTCTCCAATGTTCAAAAATCACAGTGTCTTCAATCTGTTGGAGTTTCCTAGGAATTTGAGGATAAAAATCGATTTTTGTGATGGTTTCTAAGCTATCAATGGTAACTGCATACTCAAAAATGTCTGAATTTTTTGCTTTTTGGTTCGGGATATGAAATGCAATTCCACTTTTAATTGTATCATTATAAATCATTACCGTTTTAAAAAAGGATTCTGGCACAGAAACTTGAGTCATACCGCCAATTTCTGGTAAGCTGTCTTTTAGTACGGGACCTGTCACTATGAGTACCGAATCGTATTGATTTGCCCATCGCCTGACATTTCGCTCAAGCACACGCCAGATTCCACGATTAAAGCCCGGGTCTTGTGGGGTAATATTGCTCATGTAATTCACTTCTACCTGGGCTAATTTATTAAACATCATATCCCTTGCGGGGATTAAATGTCCACGATCAAATCCCGATTTTTTATAATCGTTGTAGGTGGGCGTAAATGTTGTCACTTTAGGGTCTTGTCTGTAATTATACGCTCGTTCGATATAAGGATAAGTTTCCTTACTATCTAAGCTATAGGCTGTCCATTTAGCAAGTTCATGGCTGTCATCATAAACTAATGCAAAATATTTGTGCTGAACAAATTGTGCCTTGCGATCTACTTTTGGCCATTCAAATTGCCGCTTTGTCTGGCAACCGAAAAACAGTACAATTATCAATATAATACTAACCCACTTAAAACGATTCATGCATACATTATTTGGCACTAAGATAACAACTTACAGGGAAATGATCAGAATATTTTATATTTTTTGTTTCAAAACCATATGATTTCAAGGATTTATCATGTAAAATATGGTCAATTCGCATACGTAATATTCCCCTTTGATAACTTAAATCCAGTCCTTTTCCTGATTTTTGGAACGCATCTTTTAAATCTTTTGAAATAAGATTATAGGTGTAGCTTCCCGGTGTATCATTAAAATCACCGCAAACAATGACAGGATATGGCGATTGATTAATGTGATACTTAATTGAATCGCTTTGAATTACACGTTTCTTCGCAGCATAAACAAATTTGTGCATGATATTGCGAATTTTTCCGAGCTCCTTTTTGTTAATCGTTTTCACCTGTAAATTATCAAGGTTTTGATAATCTGTATTGTCAAAATGTAAGGATTGAAGGTGGATATTATAAAGCCTTAATGTGTCCTTTTGAAAAATAAAATCCGTAAATTGAACAAGATTATTAGAGTTTTCAAATTGAATTTCTCCTGTATGACAAATCGGATATCTGATAAAGCTTGCCATTCCATACGATTGATATCCATGCATATGAACTGAAAACGACTCATGCATATTAACATCTTCCAGTGCTTCAGTTATCAATGATCCTGTTTTAAATCGGCCAGATTGATTTGTGTAATATTCTTGCAAACAAAGAATATCAGGTTGTTCTGATTGGATGAAATTAATAATTGAATCTCTGATTTCTTGATTTTGGGTCCAATTATACAAGCCGAAAAGTTGAACGTTATATGATATTAAATGAATGTAGGAGTTAGCTTTTTCGTCAGGCAGCGATTTTCCAAAAATTTGCACATGCTTGCTCAAGATACCGAAGCCCAATAATATGGTAATTAAAGAAATTAGGGCATATTTTAAACGAGAGAAAACCCAAAAAAGAATAAAAATTAAATTTATAATAAGCAATGCCGGATAAGCAAATCCAAAGTATGCTAAATGTGCAATTTTTTCAGGGCTGATGTATGATGCTGCATAACTGAGAAGCAAAGCTGTTGCCGCTAGCACATTTAAAAATATCAGAATAATCCGCAGAATTTTCATTTTTGATGATGGCTTGATTTAAATAAAATTTCTTTCTCTCGCTTGGTAAGACTGTCATAACCTGAGTTTCCTATTTTATCGAGAATTCGGTTGATATCTTCTTGTTCAGCAGTTTTTCGGGCATTGTAATCCATGTCAGATTCGTGGCGGGTTTGGTTTATTTGCGTAAAATGAACCTTGTTTTGTTGATTTGATTTAAAGGTACGCATAACCCCTCTGATAATTACTGTAAACCAAGTGGTTATGTCGAAACCTTGTTTGTGTAATATGCCAAAAACATATCCGAAAATTGCACCGCCGAAATGTGCAAGATGTCCACCGATATTTTGGCTAAACGCAATGCTGAATACGTCAATCATGAGAAAAACCAAAACTAATTGTCTCAATTCAAAACTGGCGATTAAAGGAATCATGATTTTAAAGCGTGGAGCAATTGCCAAAAGCGCTAACATAATGGCATAAATGGATGCAGAGGCTCCGACAACTTGCGCCGTTTTGTTATCAATCGCTAAGCCGGGAAAAATCTGATAAGAAATTAAATACATGGCAGCACCGCTTAATCCACCTAATACGTACACTGCCAGAAGTCGATTTTCATCCAACCAGTTCATAAACATTCGTCCAAACCAAAACAGAGCAATTAAATTAAAAATCAAATGAAAAAAGTTGATCTGTGTGAACATATAAGTCACAAATGACCAGGGTTTCAAAATTGCTCGATCAAAATTCGCCGGAAAGGCAAGGAAATCTTGCAGCCAAGTTTTTTCTAAACTTCCCAATCCACTCAGGATAAGCCATGCAACGAGGATTACAAAAACGCCAAGGTTGATGTATATTAAGCGGGTTAAAACCGAGCCCTGCTTAAATTGTGCTTTTATTTGTTCCCAAAAACCCATTAGTTCCAACGATTCTGATTAAACTGATTTCTTTGAAAATACTTTATCATGATAAACCCGAAAATCATCCCTCCGAGGTGTGCAAAGTGAGCAATATTGCTTCCTGGTTGTGTAATTCCGAGATATAATTCCAATGCACCATATCCAATTACAAGATGCTTGGCTTTAAGCGCAACAGGTGGAAATAATAATTGCAAACGCACATTGGGAAACAACATACCAAAAGCAAGCAACACACCAAATACAGCACCAGATGCTCCAACCGTTGGGATGTTATAGATTAAATTTAAAGAAGCCCATGCAGAGTCTCGATATTGTTTTCCGCTAAGCAAAATTTCACGACCTTCAGTTTTTATGGTTTCAAGCATTTCGGGAGAAATTCCCGACATGAGTGCTTGCGCGTGAAAATAATTTACAAGTACATGTATTAATGCGGCACCAAGTCCTGTTATTAGATAATAAATCAAAAAGCGTTTCCCCCCCCAGGTTTGTTCCAAAACAGTTCCGAAAAGCACCAAGGCATACATGTTGAAAAAGAGATGTCCAAGCCCGCCATGCATAAACATATGTGTTACAATCTGCATTGGATTAAAATGATCGGACCCTAAATAAAACATTCCGAGTTTTTCGTTCAAGTTAATGGCAAAAAGACTTTCCGCCAAAAAACTCAAAATAAGCATCACCACATTAATAATGACTAAGTTTTGTACAACCGGAGTTAAATTTAAACCAAATCTTTGTCCTAAATTATTCATATTTCTTTCCCTATTTTAATCGTTTCTCCAGTTCCTCAACTGAAATAATACTAATTATTGGTTTTCCGCTCGGCGTAAAATTATGCACTTTACATTCCATCAGACGATAAAATAATTCCTGCATTTCTTCGGCTTGCAAAATTCGAATAAAGTGTCGTGCCGAAGTACGTGACATTGCCCAAGCAATTCGTTGGTCAAGCTCTAATTTTATGTCTCCCGATTGCGATTTGTAATTTTCCAGCAACTCTTCAATTAAGCGTTTTGGATCATCGACAACAATATCAGCAGGCAATCCGTTAATCACAAAACTGCTATCACCAAAAACAGACAAATCAAATCCTAAGCCATTTAGTTTTTCCATCAGCTCCATGGCAAGGGCAAAATCTTCAGGGTTTAATTTCACACTAATCGGATACAGTGATTTTTGTACAATGCCTTTTCTGTTACTTAGTAAGGCCACAAACTGCTCATACAAAATTCGTTCATGCGCTCGGGTTTGATCAATTATCATCATTCCGGATTTTACCGTAGTAATGATATATCGTTGCTTGACTTGAAAAAATTGTGTTTGTTGACCTGCTTCTGACGGAATGTTTTGTTGCTGATCGGGAGTTTGCTGTTCCTGTTCAGGATACAAATTTTCCCAATGCTTTAAATCATCCGATTTTTTATTTATGTTTTCCGACGGATAATTGTTTTGAAAGGATGATGCCGATTTCTTTTCTTCTTCAAAGGGATTAAAATCGGGATTTATTTCGATATCCGGCGCTTTAAATCCGGTGTTTGGTCCGGAATAAATGCCCATCGTTTCATCTTTTTCGAAATCTAAAGATGGTACTAAATTAAATTTTCCCAGGGCCTCTTTTATTGCTGCATGCAATATTTGATAAATTGGGCGCTCATCGGTGAATTTTATTTCGGTTTTTGTCGGATGAATATTCACATCAATTTTATCCGGATCAATATCAAAATAAATAAAAAATTGCGGATAGGAATTATCTTGAATTAACCGATCATAAGCACTTGAAACGGATCTGAAAAAATATCCGTGTCGCATATAGCGCCGATTCACGAAAAAGAATTGTTCTCCTGATGTTTTTCTGGCTTTCTCGGGTTTGCCTATGTATCCGCGTAAGCGCACAATGTCGGTGTTAATTTTTACATCAATCAGGTTATTTTCCATGTGGCGACCGAAAATGTTGACAATTCGTTGCTTAACATTTCCTTTCGGTAAATCCAGAATGTCATGATTGTTGTGCATGAGTTTAAAGCGGATTTCCGGATGTGCCAATGCAACCCGTTGTACCTCATTAATAATGTGTTTTAATTCGGTTTGATCTGTTTTTAAAAATTTCCGACGTGCAGGAATATTAAAAAACAGATTTTTCACTGAAAAATTTGTTCCTTCTGGACAGGCCTCTGCCTCTTGCAATTCCACTTTTGAGGCGGAAATTCGGATATGTGTCCCAATTGATTCGCCTTTAGCACGTGTTTTTACATCAACAGTGGCAACCGCAGCTATCGAAGCAAGTGCTTCACCGCGAAATCCTTTAGTCTTAATTGCAAATAAATCTTCGGCTTTTGTGATTTTTGAAGTTGCATGTCGCTCAAATGCCATGCGGGCATCGGTTTCGCTCATGCCTTTACCGTCATCAATAATTTGGACCAGTGTTTTTCCGGCATCACTGATAATAATTGTAATTTTTGATGCATCTGCATCAACGGAATTCTCAATAAGTTCCTTAACAAGGGATGCAGGTCGCTGAATAACTTCTCCGGCAGCAATCTGATTGGCCACTGCATCTGGCAATAAATGAATGCAATCTGCCATAATTATAAGGCTAAAATAATGTAAACCAATAGTAACAAAACACCAAAAATTATCATTAAGCGTAAATTTGCAGCACGTTTTGCTTTTTTAACAGGCTTTATCCGATAAGTCATGCGTCCACGAATACGTTCTTCAGCAGTGGCATCTACCGCATAATCTGGATCTTTCCCTTGTTCTACACGTAACTGACGCCGTTTTTTCTCACGACGCTCTTTGTCTGGGTCGTAAAAAACCGGTTGATAGTTGAACATGGAATAGTTCGGTAGTCTAAAAAATCCTCCTGCCATAATTTTATTTTATAGTGCAAAGTTATGAAATATTATGATATCATAATTGCCTGCTTTATTAATGTTTTTTTTTGTTGCATGTTGCATAATACAACTAACAAAACTGTGGTTTTATTGTTTCCGGTAGTAAAACTTCAAACCCGTTCAAATGATTATATTTGCATAAAATTTTTTGAATGGTAAAAATAGGAAATATCGAACTTTGTGATAAGCCTTTGTTTCTCGCACCAATGGAGGACATTACGGATCCTTCGTTTCGTTATATGTGTAAACAATTTGGCGCAGATATGATGTACACAGAGTTTATTTCCTCGGATGGCTTAATTCGCGATGGAAGAAAATCTTTACAGAAATTAAATTTACTTGATGATGAGCGCCCTGTTGGGATACAAATTTACGGACATTTGATTGAGCCGATGGTTGAATCTGCTGTGATTGCGGAAAAAGCAAATCCGGATGTAATTGATTTGAATTTCGGTTGCCCTGTGAAAAAGATTGCGAGTCGCGGAGCAGGATCTGGCATGATGAAAAACCTTCCGCTCATGGAAGAAATGACTCGTCGGGTAGTACAGGCGACTCATATCCCGGTAACGGCAAAAACCCGACTCGGTTGGGACGAAGAAAATAAAAATGTACTGGAAGCTGCGCTTAGAATGCAATCTGCAGGAATAAAAGCATTGACAATTCATGGTAGAACTCGACCCCAAATGTATAAAGGCACTGCAAAATGGGATTTGATTCGCGAAGTGAAAAAGCATCCTGAGATTGAAATTCCTATCATTGGAAATGGAGACATAAATTCTGGTCTAATGGCTGCTGATTATTTTGCAAAATATGCCGTTGATGGAATAATGATAGGCAGAGCTAGTATTGGTAGACCGTGGATTTTCAAGGAAATTCGACATTTTTTAGAAACAGGAGAAGAAATGCCGCCTCCAACTGTTACCGAACGTGTGGATATTGCCATTGAGCATTTTAAACGTTCATTGGAATACAAAGAAGGTGCACGTGGTATTTATGAAATGAGACGGCATTTTGCTTTGTATTTTAAAGGATTGCCACATTTCAAACCTTTACGGATGGAGTTACTCACAACACATGATGTGGATAGCATTTTTGATTTGCTGGGAAAAATCCGCCGTGAGTATGGCGATTTTCGGCCTGAAAATCCGGTGGCGTATCCTAACACCGATATGTGTTCAATTGTATGATTTCAGTGCACTATCGTTTTTGAAATTTTGTGCCAACGAGGGCAGAGTCTAACCAACTGATCCTAAGTCATAATGAATGTTTTCCCAATCAGCATAATACGCCCTATTGTTGGGATCGATATCGATTCCGTTCCAATCTCCAGCTGAAGGTGAGCTAGCACTACCATCACCATTTGAATCTCCACCAATGCTGTCATCTAAATAGGAGGTGTAATTCACCTCGTTTGTATTTGAGTAATTGGATGACAAATTGTTTGTTCCATTTGAAAGATACATTTCTCCATCTGTTAAGAATTTTATTACAACACCAGTTCCCAGATTAAGTTTTTGTCCATCTTTTATTTGTAAACTCAACCCGGTATAAACAAACGCAACTTCAGTCTCTTCCCATGTTGTTGTTCCATTAACAACTCCACTTACAAATATTCCTTCATAGGTGTTTTCAATAAAGGAATTTGATGCGTCCATACTGATATCTGCATTAATGGTTAAAGGCAAAATATTATTTTCAAATGTGGTATTGTTGAGCACAAAATCTGAAGAGGCTCCATTTGCGTGAAGTACACCATTAAAGTAGTTTCCATCAGGGCCCCCAAGATTATGCTTGAAAATACAATTAGAAACGGTTCCGTTTGAGTTTGATTCATAATTCAATGTCACACCATTTCCTAACCCGCCGTAATAAAACTCACAATGGTTAAAATTTGCCATTTCTCCGTTCACGTCAATTTGCCCCCAAGCACCAGCACTTGCCGAACTGCTACCATCATCATTGCTGTCACCGCCTTTAGAATCATCGGAATACGCCGTAAAAACAATTGGGCTGCCAGCTTCTCCGTTTGCAGTAATGCTACCTCCATTGCCAATGGTTAAATTCACACCATTTTCAGTAAATTTTATGATTGCACCAGGCATAATCGTTAAGTCAGCATCCACATAAAAATCATATTTTTTAATGATATAAATATTGTCGCCTGACCATGTTGTTGATGAAGTAATATTATCCGAAACTTCGATTATTTGTGTTTCAACAATGGGATCTTCTCCGCAAGATGCGAGAAAAAATAGACCTGCTAATACAGGAATTAAATAAATAATTCGTTTCATAGGGCTTTGTTTTTTTATCTTATTTTACAAAAAGCTTGCCACAATATGTGTAAAAATACACATTTTTTTAGAAAGGGTTATCTGAATAATAATGATTTTTTTCATGCAATTTCCATGTCCACAAGTTTGCGCTGTAAATCAACATTCGTAATACGTACTCTGATATCGTCACCGAGTTGGTATCGTTTTCCTTTGTGTTTTCCGATGATTTGATAATTGTCTTCATCAAAGACATAAAAATCATCTGACAAATTACGCATTGGAACGAGACCTTCACATGCATTTTCTTTGATTTCTACAAAAATCCCAAAATTTTGCACCCCTGAAATGAGTCCGTCGAATTCCATTCCTAATTTATCTTGGAGGAATTCGACTTGTTTGTATTTTATGGATGAACGTTCTGCTTTTGTTGCTAATAGCTCCATATCGCTGCTGTGTTTACACATCATTTCATAGGGATCCATTTTTGCAGATGATTTTCCGTCAAGGTATCGCGTTAGTAATCTGTGAACCATCATATCAGGGAAACGACGAATAGGTGAGGTGAAATGGGTGTAATAATCAAAAGCCAGTCCGTAATGTCCGATGTTTGTGGTTGAATATTCTGCTTTTGCCATGCTGCGAATTGCCAATTGTTCTACAACGTGTTGTTCGGGACGACCTTGCACCTTTTTTAAAATTTTATTCATGGAAGCCGACAAGTTTTGTGAATTGCCCGACTCTATTTTGTATCCAAAACGTTTGATAAAACTTTGAAAACCCATGATGCGATCCACATTTGGTTCATCGTGAATTCGATAAACGAATGTCATGTGTTTTTTCTGCTTTTTTCCGATAAATTCTGCTACTTTTTTATTTGCGAGTAGCATAAATTCTTCAATCAGCCAATTGGCTTCTTTCATTGTTTTTGTATAAACGCCGATGGGTTTTCCGGTATCATCTAAATTAAATTTAATTTCATCTCGTTCAAAATTAAAAGCACCTCTTATAAATCGTTTATCGCGTAATTTATTTGCAATATCATGTAGATCTAAAACTTCTTCAGCAAGCGCTCCGCCTTTACCATCAATGCGTTTTTGGGCATCGTCATAGGTGAAACGATGATCTGAATTAATAACGGTTCTGCCAATCCAATAATCTTTTATTTCAGCATCTGCAGTTATTTGAAAAACAATGGAATAACAAAGTTTGTCCTCGTTCGGACGCAGTGAGCAAATGAAATTTGATAATCGTTCGGGGAGCATGGGTACAACACGATCTACAAGATAAACGGAGCTTGCTCGGGTTTCAGCTTCCCCGTTGATTATTGTGTTTTCCTGAATGTAATGGGTAACATCAGCAATGTGAACACCAATTTCCAATAGTCCGTTATCAAGTTTTCGGTAGGAAATTGCATCATCAAAATCTTTTGCATCGTCGGGGTCAATCGTAAATGTAGTGGTTTTTCTGAAGTCGCGTCGATTTTCAATTTCTTCCTTAGAAATTTTTGTTGGAATATGTTTTGCTTCTGTATCTACTTCTTTTGAAAAATGGTAAGGCAAGTCGTATTCTACCATAATGGCGTGCATTTCTACTTCGTTGTCGCCAGGTTTCCCAAGCACTTCAAGTACTTTCCCTTCAGGTGATCTGCTGTGATCTGGCCAACGTGTAATGCTAACAATTGCTTTTTCGCCGTTTTTTGCACCATGTAGTTGATGCGGCGGAATAAAAATATCGAAAGGGATGAATTTTCCGTCGGGGACAAGAAAGGCATATCCTTTTCCGGCTTCGATAATGCCAACAAATTTCACCTTACGACGCTCTAAAATTTCATTAACTTCACCTTCATAAAATTCACTTTTGTGTTTTCCGTAAAGGTTCACGGTTACAATATCCCCATGAAGAGCATTTTTAAGGTTTTTCCAATTGACAAGCACTTCTTCGTCAACATCATCGGTTATAATACTGGCAAAACCACGGCGTGAAATCTTTACTTGCCCGGTGATTTTCCCTGTTTCTGGGCTTAATCGATAGCGTCCACGATGCACCTCTTCGATGCGTTTTTCTTGTTGTAGCTCATTCAGGATAGAGGCAATTAATTTACGTTCTTGTTTGTCATATGACAATAATTGAGCGGAAACTTGTTTGTAATTAAGCAATTTGCCTTTTTGCTTGCTGAAAATCTGAACTATTTTTTGTTTTAAAGCATTACGGTCAATTGACTGTCCTTTATTGTTTTTCATTATTTTATTTTTTGGCATAAAGTTTGTTTAAGATTCCATAAATGTGTTTATACATTTGCAACATAAGAATTTTGTTGTACTTTTAATGAAAATTTTAAATTTATTTATTAAAAACCGGAATTATGAAGACAACTACTATTTTAAAAAACGTGCTGATCATAGGTTTTGTAAGCACTGCAATGATGTTTACTTCTTGTAAAAAAGGAGAAGAAACCGTGAAAGCTAACGAAGGAGCCACCAAGGTGGATATTCCTTGCCAATCAGAAGGTCGTTCTGACAAAGATTTTTTTAGAGCAGATGCAAGTTCAGGCTCTCAAGACATGAACTTATCTCGTGAAAAATCATTGAGTGCGTCAAAACAGCGCCTTGCCGGATTGATTGAAACAAAAATCAAATCAGTAACTGATCGTTATGTAAACGAAACTGAATTTGGAGAAAACTCACAATTCGAATCTAAATTTGAAAACCTGACTCGTGAGGTTATTAACCAAAAATTAGTTGATGTTGCTATCACTTGTGAAGAAACGTTCAAAGAAGCAAATGGTAAATACACAACTTATACTGCGATTGAGGTAAGTAAAGATGCTATGATAAATGGAATTGAAAACTCTTTGTCAAAAAATCAAAAATTGCAAGTTGATTATGACAAAGCAAAATTTGAAGAGATTTTCAATGAAGAAATGAGCAAAATGGAAGAAGAAGGAGCATATTAAAAAACAATATGAATCAGATACTGACTCTATTAATAAGCACTAATTATAAAAAGCCGGTTTATGCCGGTTTTTTTATTGGTATAAATTGGGTTTACCCCTTGAATATTAAAATGGCTTGAAGCCAATAATCTCTCGCACATCTTTCAACGTTTTTCTGGCACTTTTCCGTGCTTTTTCAGCACCAAGATTTGCGACTTTTTTAAGATAATCATTGTCTGTTTCAATGGCTTCAATGCGCTCACGTAGGGGAGCAATTTCTTGGTTAATATCATCAGCCAATTGCTTTTTTAAATCGCCATAACGAATGTTGCAATCTGCGTAAGCTGTTTTGAACTGAGCTAAAACAGCTTCATCTGAAACAATTTTCATAATGTCGAATAAATTTTGAACAGGTTCCGTAACAGGGGAGTTTTTTTCAGTTGGTCCGGCATCAGTTTTGGCTTTCATTACTTTTTTTCTGAGTTGTTTCTCTGTATCAGCTAGATACAAGCCGTTGCCTTCAGACTTCCCCATTTTCCCGCTGCCATCTAAGCCAGGGATTTTAATTAAGTCGCTGCCGAAATTAAAAGGTCGAGGGATATTAAAAAAATCGGCTTTGTACATGTGGTTAAAGCGCTTTGCAAATTTTTTGGCCATTTCCAGATTTTGCTCCTGATCTTTACCAACAGGAACGTGTGTGGCTTGATGAATTAGGATATCAGCTGCCATAAGCACAGGATAAGTTAATAATCCTGAATTTATATTATTTGGCTGTTTTCTGGCTTTATCTTTAAAAGATGTCGTGCGTTCTAGTTCCCCGAGGTAGGCATTCATGTTCAGCAATAAATATAACTCTGCAATTTCTGGCACGTCAGATTGTACATAAAGTGTAACTTTTTCAGGGTCGAGACCTGCTGCAAGGTATTCAACAAGTACTTGTTTAACACTTTGGTGGAGCTGCTCAGGCTTCGGATGCGTAGTTAATGAATGATAATCTGCTATGAAAAAATAACACTCGTGTTCGTCCTGTAATTTGACAAAATTCTTTACTGCACCAAAATAATTTCCCAAGTGCAATCGTCCTGTTGAGCGTATGCCGCTTAATACTGTTGTCATAGTTTTATTCGGTTAAGTCAAGGTCTGTATCAATGCTTCCGTCAAGTATTCCCTGATATTCTTCTGGATTATTTAAAATTTCCAGCGCTTTTTTAACTTCATCGTCATCTATTAATTGATATTGTAGTTGACCTTTTTGATAATAATAACGACCAATAATTTCTTGTTCAATGATTTTTTTGATTTCTGTACGAAACAGGCTCAAATCTTTTTCTCTGTCATGTGCAATTTTTGCCTCTAGTGCGGCAAATTCATCCTCAGCGACTTCGTAATACTTTTCCTTTTTAGCGGTTTCTAGCAATTCCATAAATGATTCTTCGGAACTGGTTTCGTAATCGAAAGATTTTTTGTTAATGAATTCAATAAAGTTTTCATACTCTGAGTCTGTTAGTTTGAATGTTTTTAATTCCGGAGTTTCTGGATTTTCATGCATATATTTTGAGGCAAAGTCAAAAATCAAATTATCAACCAATAAATGTGCGGTGATATTACTGAGTCTTTCAGTTGGGATAGCTATGTCAGGACGAATGCCTCCACCATCATATACACTGCGTCCATTATTTGTTTTAAATTCGGTAATCAGAGAATCAGGGATTCTTCCTACGCTGCCGTCTTCATTACGGTGGGTATAATCAAGTGCTTGAATACATCGACCACTTGGGACATAATATTTGGCAGTTGTCACTTTAAGTTTTGCATTGTAGCTTAAATCACGGGTTGTTTGTACTAATCCTTTGCCAAAAGTTCGTTGTCCAATAATTACACCACGATCGAGATCTTGGATACATCCTGAAACAATTTCTGATGCCGATGCTGACCCTCTGTTTACAAGTACAACCAACGGAATTTCTGTGTCGTAGGGGGTCATTTGTGCCTTGTAGGTTTTATTCCATCGTTCTACTTTTCCTTTGGTGTTGACCACCGTTTCATTCTGATTAATAAAGAGATTGCAAATGCGAACCGACTCTATTAATAATCCACCTGGGTTATTTCTCAAATCAATCACCAGTGATTCTGCATTTTCAGTTTCTTTTAATGCTTTTACAGCTTTGTTAAACTCTTTGAATGCTTTATTGGTAAAGCTGCTTAAGCGGACATATCCGGTTTTATCATCTAACATTCCATAATATGGAACAGGGCTAATTTGAACTTTTTCACGTTTAAACGAAATATGTTTGGTGTCTTCGGTGACAGCACGTTTTATCTTTAGTTTTAAGGTGGTACCTGGCTGTCCTTTCAGTAATTCACTAACTTGTGATGTCGATAATTTTTTCAAATTTTTCCCGTCAATCTCTAAAATAATATCACCAGGCTTCAGCCCCGCTTTATCTGCCGGAAATCCTTCGTAAGGTTTTGTTATCATAATGTAATCACCACGTTTACGGATTAATGCTCCAATTCCTCCGTATTGTCCGGTGGTCATAAATGTTAAATCTTCAATTTTTGATTCAGGAATATATACCGTGTAAGGATCGAGATCTTTGAGCATTTCGTCAATGCCATTTTTTATTGTTTTGCCTGGGTCAACAGGGTCAACATAATATAAATTGAGTTCTTTAATTAATGATGAAAACACATCGAGATGTTTGACGATTTCAAAATCGGGGCTTTTGTGCGATGTAAGTATTAGACTTGTTCCGGTGATGAAAATTAGACCCAGAACGCCGATGATAATTCGTTTATATGTTGTTTTTAATTGTTTCATAGTATGTTTATTTTAGAATTATTTCAGTTAAACGTTGTAAAGTTAGAATTATTTTTGATTCGGTCGGTTGATATTTCAATGGGTTACGACTTTTACAAATAATGGCAAAATGGATGTTGATATTTGACTTGTCAAGTGCTTCAATTAAGAGGTGTTTGTTTTTTCGGTAAGCCTCTCGTATCATTCGGCGCGATTTAACACGTTGCCAAGCCTTATGCTGATGTTTTTTTGGTATGCTGATAAAAAGTGCGGGCATATTTCCGTCAACAAAGCGATATATAATTGCAAACTCATCTTGAGTAAACCATTTCCCCTTTCTAAAAAGGCTGTCAATATCAGTTTTCAGATGAAGGCGTTCGTTTTTTGTCAGACGATTTTTATCTGTGAGATTGGTATCTGTAAAGCGACCTTCATTCATTGAGGCTTATTTCTTTTTGTTAAATGCTTCAATGTATTGGTCTAATGCCATTGACATTGAAGGATATTTTGGTTGTGGTGCTTTTATGTCCAGCGATAAATCTGCATCTTTAACCGATTTATGGGTTGAGGGACCAAAGGCTGCGATTTTTGTGCTGTTTTGGTTGAAATCAGGAAAATTATGCAATAATGATTGAATTCCTGAAGGACTAAAAAATACTAAGATATCATAATTTAAATTTTTTAAATCAGATAAGTCTGCATTAACCGTTTTATAAAGAATTGCAGGAGTAAAATTTACGTCTGCTTTTTTTAATTTCCCAGGGATGTTTTTTTTAGACGCAGAACTTAGTGGCACAAGAAATTTTTCATTTTTGTGTTTTTTTACCAACCTTAATAAATCGTCAAAACGCCCATCTCCGTAAAAGATTTTTCGTTTTCTGTAAACGATGAATTTTTGAAGGTAAAATGCAACAGATTCTGAAATACAGAAATATTTCCAGGAATCCTCAATGTTAAGTTTTAACTCCTCGCAAATCCTAAAGAAATGATTAATTGCAGTTCTGCTAGTGAAAATCATTGCTGTGTGTGCAGTAATATCCACCTTAGATTGTCTGAATTCTTTAGATTGAACTCCTTCAATTTCGATGAAAGATCGAAAATCGATGTGAAGTTTGTGTTTCTCAGCTAAATCAAAATAGGGTGATTTGTCCGCTGACGGCTTTGGTTGTGATACCAGAATTCGCTTGATTTTTGAACTCATACAGACTCTTCATATTTTTTAGCTTGCTAGAAATTTTATTATAATTCCAACAGGCATGATTTCGAGGGCACAAAGATATAAAATTATACTGAAAAATGAAATATTGTTTTTTACTGAAATTTGTAATCCCCGAAATAATTTTGCTAAAAACAGAAGGCTATAAAGGCTCAAGCCTGCGTATATTGCCCAATGTTGATACGTTTTAGGCAGATAAAGCACTAAGAATAATAATGGAGTAAGGATAAGCCCGAAAAATTTATTTAAAATCATCCAGTAACTCGTGTATTCAGCTTGTATATCAGCATGTTTTGTAATCCAGCCAATAAGGTGATAAATAATTATTCTGAGTTGAAAAAACAATGGAACGCCAATGAACAAGATAAGTAATTGCATTGTTTTTTTGTCAAAATAAATATCATAATTAAAATGCTGAATAATAAGAAATATAATTAATGCCGAGTTAATATAAAATATGATATTTAAACTTAAGTTAATGCGATTAGTCAATGAATTTTGTTCTGCAATGAGTTTTGCCGTTGCTGTCCGATTAATAAC
>JAYEFQ010000052.1:42541-50370 GCA_034658655.1 Bacteroidota bacterium | reverse complement strand
TTTATTGTATCAACACGGTTTTGTATCGCTCGTAACAATCCGAAACTTTCTAAAACATGCGGGCTAAGATTATTCGCGGTTATTTTCAAATTTGAAATTGCTTCATTAATCCCGTTGTCTGCTCTGTCTATAACCTGCTTAACATCAGCATCAAGCTTGGAGTTATCTAAGGAGCTCAATAGCATTTTAACACTGGATAAAATCGGAGCAAGACCATCATGAAGGTTTCGTGCAAATTCTCGTTTGCTCTTTTCTTCGGTTGCAATAACGGCATTTAAAACCTTAGCTTCCTGTTGATTTTTTATCTCATCTACTTGTTTTTGAAAATCGAAAATTCTACAAATAAATAGTGTCCCTATAAAAATGAATAAAGAAATTGCTACCGCTGTCCATGCATTAATAGATGCTAATTCAGAGTTTTCAATTGCACTAAATGCTTGATGCAATTCGTACACGCGTCTTAATGCCATAAATACAAATGCCATGGAAATGAGTATCCACGAGATATTGTATTTTGTTCTGCGAATTAAGCCAACAGAAATGATTGCAGCACCAAACTGTAAAACAACGGAAAGAAAAAGTGCAATTTTGATTAACATAATGCTTTTTTACAAAAATACGGATAAATTTTTTGCTGCAATGATTATTTCAAAAGATTCTTTCTTTTTATTTGTTAATTAAGGCCTGAAAACAAGCTTGTTATGCTTGTTACATAATGATAAATGATTTTCGTTGTAGCTGATTATCCACCTCATAACGAATAAAATACATACCAGAAGTTAAATCGTCCACATTAATTTTCCCTTGATAATTTCTTGATATTACTTTTCTTCCGAAATTGTCATAAATTTCATAGGCTGTATCTTCTGAAAGATTAGAAATGTACAGTTTGTCCTTAGCGGGGTTGGGGTAAATTTGATTTTTTACTTCGTTAGTATCATCATTAATTGTTAATATCCAATCGCTATTCTCGTCGATATAATCGTAAATGTATTTTGTAAAATGCTCTTCAAATTTAAAGTATTCTCTATGCACCATGCCGTATGTCTCGCCAAAAAATTGATTGCTAAAACTGTAATTATCCGCATTTTTGGAATCCATTAATGCGGCATTGTAAAATACTTGACTGACAGAATCGTAATTTTTATCCGCATATGGATAATCATTGGACTTTCCGAAATAAAATGTCCCGCAACCAAAACAAACTCCAAATTCTATAGACAATGTTGTGTCGGGTGTTCAAGTAGTATTTGAAATTTGTCTTGTATTCGTCATTGAATAAAAAACTTCCTCTGTATCTGAAAAAGTGCTAAGCCCACTTGTAAACGGGAAATAGCAGTTGAGGGGAGCTGTTGCCGGATGTGGCTGATTTAAATAAATCACTTCGCGTTCTATACTTAAATCCATTGTGTTTTCATACACTAACTCTAAGCTGTCATTTGTTAAATTTCGCTCAATAAGCTTTAAGGGTATGTGATTGTAATCAATCCCACCTGGGTTTCCATAGGATGTTTTATATTTTTTCCCTTCCCCAATTTCTAAATCGAAAAAATTCAATAATTCGGGACGTTGATATCCAAACGATTCACTTTCATTTTTAATTCCAATCAGTTGATAACTCATGTTTTCAGTTATATAATTTGGAAATTCAATAATCCCAAATGATTTTGAAATTCGAATTTCACGTGCATTAACAACAATGATTTTTACTGAGTCCATTTGTCCGAAAATACTTTCTTCTGATATGGCAGAAACTTCAGCTGTTAGATTGTGTGTACTATCAAAAAGCCATGTGTCATTTAATTCGGCATGAGGATAAATTACCATGCTAGCACTGTCTTGCATCCAAAAGTAGTTTTCGTTTTGAACGGCTTTTTTCATTAAAAATTGAGGATGATTGTTCGTATAATATGTACCAATATAATTTTCAACGAGTCCGTCGCAAGTATCGCACATTCCTGCAATTCTATTTAGATACAGCATGTCTCCATTGGTAACTGTCGCTGAACTATCAATCCATAATTGATGGGTAATGTAGCCATCTGCGTTGTTTGTATAGTTGTATGTTCGTTCTTCGGACAGTATTTGCTAATTTTGCGCTTCTGCTTTTGGTAAAAAAGCAATAATCGTAAAAATCATTACGAATACAGACTTAATAGTGTAAGATAATTTCATAATATGTGGTTTTAGTCACTACAAATGTGATGAAAATTTCGATATCAATAAGATTTCATTTTCGGTTATATGCTAACAATTCGGCATTAATTATGCAAACCACTGGTAATGAGCAATTTAACTTTATGAAGTTTATCCTTTCAAACTTTTAAACTGAACTCAAGACTGAGACTTCCATAATATTTCTTAATTTCGCTGCGAATTGAATAGTAAGCAAATTATGGAGTACAATTTTAATGTAATTGAAAAAAAGTGGCAGAAATATTGGAGTGAAAAACAAACCTATAAAGTCATAGAAGATACATCAAAATCAAAATATTATGTGTTGGATATGTTTCCTTATCCTTCCGGTGCAGGTTTACATGTTGGGCATCCTTTAGGATATATTGCCTCGGATATTTACTCCCGTTTCAAAACGCTCAAAGGCTTTAATGTGCTTCACCCAATGGGATACGATGCTTATGGACTGCCTGCAGAGCAATATGCAATTCAAACCGGAACACATCCTGCAATTACAACTGAAAAAAATATTGCAAGATATCGTCAGCAACTTGATCAACTTGGATTTAGTTTCGATTGGTCGCGTGAAGTGCAAACTTGCGACCCAAAATATTACAAATGGACACAATGGACATTCATTCAATTATTTAAGCATTGGTACGATAATGCACAAGAAAAAGCGTGTAAAATTGATGTGCTGATTTCTCACTTTGAAGCCGAAGGGTCTGCTAAGCTAAATGCTGCTTGTGATAAGCATAAAGCATTTACAGCGGATGATTGGAAACAAATGAGCGAAAAAGAACAATCTGACATGCTCATGAATTATCGCTTGGCTTATTTGTCTGATACCATGGTGAATTGGTGTCCTGCATTGGGAACCGTACTTGCGAATGATGAGGTGAAAGACGGATTTTCTGAACGTGGTGGACATCCTGTTGAACGGAAAATCATGAAACAATGGTCTTTACGGATTACTGCTTATGCTGAACGTTTATTGCAAGGTTTAAATAAAGTAGATTGGTCAGATTCACTTCGAGAAATGCAAAAATATTGGATCGGAAAATCCCTCGGTGCATCGGTGAATTTTACATTGGAAAATTACGGTGATACCATTGAAGTGTTTACAACCCGTCCTGACACTTTGTGGGGAACCACTTTTATGGTTATAGCACCCGAGCATAAGTTGGTCGAGAAAATGACAACTGACGAACAGCGTAATGAAGTGGAAAAATATGTGACATGGGCAAAAAATCGCTCTGAACGTGAACGTCAGATGGAAGGAAAGCATGTAACCGGAGTATTTACCGGAGCATACGGCATTAATCCACTAAATGGCGCTCGCATACCGATTTATATTGCTGATTATGTCCTTTCCGGATATGGAACCGGAGCGATTATGGCCGTTCCCGGACACGACAGCCGTGATTTTAAATTTGCAAGACATTTTAATTTGCCTGTGATTCAGGTGGTTGTCCCTGAAGGAGAAAATCCTGAAAATACCGATGAATGGGAAGACAGCAAAGACTCCAAAGAAGGAACACTCATTAATTCAGATGAAATCAATGGATTATCTGTGAAAGATGCGATTGATGCGGTAACTGAGATGCTGGAGGGAAAGGAAATCGGCTATGCCAAAGTGAATTTCAAATTGCGGGATGCCATTTTCTCGCGTCAACGGTATTGGGGAGAGCCTTTCCCTGTATATTACAAAAACGGAATTCCTCATTGTTTGAGCGAAGATGAGTTGCCATTGAATTTGCCGGAAGTTGACAAATATTTGCCGACAGAGGCTGGTGATCCGCCTTTAGCACGTGCTGAAAACTGGACAACGAAAGATGGACATCCGCTCGAAACCAATACTATGCCAGGATTTGCCGGTTCAAGCGGATATTATCTCCGTTATATGGATCCGCATAGCGAGAATCAATATTTTTCATCAGAAGCTGTTAATTATTGGCAAGATGTGGATTTGTATATCGGTGGTGCTGAACATGCTACCGGACATTTGATTTATGCACGTTTTTGGAATAAATTTCTGTTTGATTTAGGCTTGTCTGTGAAAGAAGAACCTTTCAAAAAGCTCATTAATCAAGGTATGATTCAAGGACGCTCAAACTTTGTGTATAAAGTAAAAAACACCAATCAGTTTGTTAGCTACGGTTTAAGAAAAGATTATGATACCTTGCGTCAACATGTGGATATTAATTTTGTTAATAACGATGTGTTGGATGTTGAGGCTTTTAAACAATGGCGTGCAGAATTTGCAGATGCAGAATTCATTCTTGAAGATGGGAAATACATCTGTGGATGGGAAGTTGAGAAAATGTCCAAATCAAAATATAATGTCCAAAATCCGGATGATTTGGTGGAACAATATGGTGCTGACACATTGAGAATGTATGAAATGTTCCTCGGTCCTATTGAGGCGCATAAACCTTGGGATACTAACGGTATTGAGGGCGTTTCTCGTTTTGTAAAGAAATTTTGGAGATTATTTCATAACAATGAAAATGAACTTTCTGTGAGCGAAGAAACACCCGATGCAAAAGCGAAAAAAGTATTGCATACCTGTATCAAAAAAACCGGTGAAGACATTGAGCGTTTCTCTTTTAATACCTGCATCAGTAATTTTATGATTACCACCAATGAATTGGCAGATTTGAAAGCAAATCAACGGAAAATTTTAGAGCCGATGACAATTTTAATTGCTCCTTTTGCTCCTCATCTTGCTGAAGAATTGTGGGCATTGCTTGGACATAAAGAATCGGTAACAAAAGCAGCTTTTCCGGATTATGATCCAGCACTTTTGGTTGAAAACAGCCATGAATACCCGGTTTCATTCAATGGAAAAATGCGCTTTAAGCAAGAATTTCCTTTGGATATGAGCAAAGATGATATTGAAAAAGCCATTTTAGCGCATGAGAGTGCACAAAAATGGTTGGAAGGCAAGCAAGTAGTGAAATTCATTCTTGTTCCGAAGAAAATCATTAATGTTGTGGTGAAATAGGCTGTGGTAAGATTTTTAATACAGAAAAAATCACATAACCCTATATGCCAGCACATTATACAGTTTGTTTTTGATTATGCAAAGCATTTATTAAGAACATATTAACATCCATACGTTTGTTATATATTGCTTTTATATTAACTTGCAGCATCTTGTTAACACATAAAAATTTAAAAATATGAAAAAACAATTAACATTAATTTTGGCGATTCTATTTGCCTTTGTATCGCTTGCTAAAGCAGATGAAGGAATGTGGATTCCCGGTCATATTAGTAAAATGAATTATACTGATATGCAAAAACTTGGTCTTAAATTGACACCTGAAGAAATTTACAGCATCAACAATTCATCTTTGAAAGATGCAATTTTCCAACTCATGGGTGAAAATGGTGCCGGTTTCTGTACAGGAGAAATTGTATCAGAAAAAGGCTTGTTATTTACTAATCATCACTGTGGTTATGAGGCGATTGCAACATTGTCATCCACAGAAACTAATTATCTCGATGATGGTTTTTGGGCAAAATCTCATGATGAGGAAATTCCTGTCCCGGGAATCTCTGTTTCACGTGTTGTACGTATTGAAAATGTAACAGATAAAGTGCTTGAGGGTATTACTTATGAAACGCCTGAAAGTGAAAGAGAAAAACAAATTGCATCTAAGCTTTCTGAAATTGAAAAAGCAGCAAAAGAAGATACGCATTATAAAGCCAAAGTAAAAGAAATGTATCAGGGTGGAGAGTATTATCTTTTTGTTTACGAAGTATTTGGCGATGTTCGTTTTGTTGGCGCTCCTCCTTCCAGTATTGGGAAATATGGTGGCGATACCGACAATTGGATGTGGCCTCGCCATACCGGAGATTTCTCTATATTTCGTGTTTATATGAGTCCTGATGGAATGCCTACCAAGGAGTATGAAGAAGGAAATATTGCGTATAAACCCCTGCATCATTTGCCAATATCTATTAAAGGCGTTAAAGAAGGCGATTTTACCATGATTATGGGATATCCCGGGCAAACCGAACGTTATTTAAGCTCATGGGGAATGGAATATAAGATGAATTATTTCGATCCCATTGTTGTTCGTTTACTTGGCGAGAAATTAAAAGTTATGAAATCATTTATGGATGAAGATGATGCAATTCGTCTCGACCTTTCTGATACTTATGCAGGGCTTGCTAACGGACATAAAATGTTTAAAGGAGAAGCTGAAAACCTTAGAAATACAGATGCTATTAAACGTCGTGAAGCCTTACAAAATGAATTTGCAACATGGGTTGAAGGCGATGAATTGAATCAGGAAAAATATGGTGAGGTACTCGGAAATTTAGAGGAATCATACACAAAATTCGGACCCATTACTGAGTCTATGATTTATGCTTCTATCGGGCTTGTTCAGGCGAGCGACCATATTGTGCTTGCGCAACAATTTAAGGGGCTACAAAATAAACTCGAAAACAAAGATGATGTGAGTAAAAGCATTGAAAGATTTAAGAAAACCATGCCTGCGAAATTTGAAGAGTATTATCCTCAAGTTGATAAAGAAATTATGCGTGCCATGCTAAAAACTTATGCTATGGATATTGCGCCTGAAAATCAAATAACTTTTTTTACAGAAATTTTGCCAAATGATTATAAAGGAAAAACGTTGGAAGAATCCATTGATGAATTTGTAGAAGAAGCATATGAAGAATCAATTTTTACGTCAGAAGAACGTATGAATGAATTCTTGGAAAAACCTAAAGCAAGAACATTGGAGAAAGATGAATTTATTATCTTATGGGATGCGTTAATTAGTGATTTAATGGGCAGCCAAATGGAATATCTCGGGATTATGGATAAAATTAGTTTGAATGAACGGAAATTTATAGCAGGATTGCGTGAATTTCAGCCAAATGAAACATTTTATCCTGATGCAAATTCAACTTTGCGTTTAACTTACGGTACCGTAAAAGATTACGATCCTCGTGATGCTGTTCAATACGAAGCATTTACTTATGTTGAAGGAATTTTAGAAAAATATATTCCTGGAGATGGTGAATTTGATTTAGATCCGAAACTCATTGAGTTAATTGAAAACAAAGATTTCGGTCGTTATGCAGACGAAACTGGTTCTGTCCCTGTTTGCTTTATCAGTAACAATGATATTACCGGTGGAAACTCCGGAAGTCCCATTATTAATGGTGAAGGTCATTTAGTTGGTCTCGCATTTGATGGAAACTGGGAATGGCTTTGCAGTAACCTAATTTATAATCCAGAATTACAGCGTACAATCAATGTCGATTCACGTTACGTACTTTGGGTTATTGAAAAATTTGGTGGCGCAACCAACATTATTGATGAGCTTGATATTATTGAGTAAAAAATAAAATCATATCTGAAAAACCTCTGAAGCACTACTTTGGAGGTTTTTTTTTCTCCCCCTGTCGCCTCTACGCTTTGTCAGGAGCCAAGGTTTAGGTGCTAGGGTTTAGGGAAAAGGTGCTAAACCGCAGGCTGCCTGCTGCAATTGAAATTTCCTTTATATTCGACCCGCTTCGGGGTCGAGTCTGGTATAAGAAGCCTGAAGAGGTTGAATTCTGTCCATTTTTCCATCAGTTGACAGATCAGCGCATCGCCTGGCGGGACAGGATGGGTAGGTTTTATTACC
>JAYEFQ010000052.1:24028-42441 GCA_034658655.1 Bacteroidota bacterium | reverse complement strand
TGTCACGGATTTTGCGTGCTTCGCGGCAAAATCAGCGCCAAAAGCTGAGGTTGGGGGAGGCTGTTACACCATGGGTTTCACCCATGGTTATGCATATTCGACCCGCTTCGGGGTCGAGTCTGGTACATCAACCCTGAAGGGGTTGAATTCCTTAACTCAAAGCCTCGACTTTTCCTCGCGCATTTCTGCGCTTAGTGAGTCCTTGAGAAGGAATTTTCGCATCCAGAAAGCTTTCGGGGACGCTTCCGAAAGCTTTCGGAACGCTTCCACGTTTTTTCCAATCGAATGACCATCGCTTTCTCTTTCCAACCGAATGACAATTGTTTCCTTTCCTTTCCCTTTGATTAAATTTGCCTCCGTCATGTGTTAAATTCGTTTTAAAAGCATCATTTATTGTTTTTCTTTCAAAATGATTGCATATATTTAAGTTTTTAAAATAAAAGTACAGATAAATGCGAAAATTTCTCCTGACAAGCCTCATTATTTCCCTTTTGGGGACAATTTTACTTTTTGCACAAGTTGACAAATCAGATTGGGAAGGCGGCGTTCCGGAAGGTTGTACCAGCATTACTGTCGGAAAACTTGCCAGCACTGATGGTTCAGTAATGACAAGCCATACCGATGATAGTCATAGAACCCGCTCATGGATGGATATTCAACCTGGTAAAAAACACAAAGCAGGAGAAACGGTTGAAATGTATAAACGGGTTGCATGTGACAGTTTTGCCATGCCCTCTTATGCTCATATCCCGATAGGAAATATTCCACAGGTAAAAGAAACACACGGATACATCAATACGGCGTATCCAAGCATGAATATAAAACAACTTGCCATTGGAGAATCTACTTTTGGTGGACGTGATTGTCTTCAGTCTGATGAAGGTTTAATTGATTGCCAACGGCTTTGTAAACTTATGCTGCAACGCACCGGCACTGCGCGGGAAGCTATTAAAATGGCCGATGAATTATTGATGAAATACGGTTGGAGTGATGCGGGTGAATGTCTCACCATTGCAGATACTAAAGAAGTTTGGCACTTGGAAATTGTCGGTCCTGGAAAAGGAAATACCGGTGCAATTTGGGTCGCTCAGCGAGTACCTGACAATCATATTTCTGTAAATGCAAATGCAAGTACTATTCGTGAAATAGATCTTGATAATCCAGATTTTTTCATGGCATCTGACAATATTTTTGCGATGGCACAAGATAGCGGGTGGTGGAATCCTGACAGCGCGCCTTTTAGTTTTGCCTATACATACGCTCCAAAATCCCGCCAATCCATCGCGGCTCGTCGTCGTGAGTGGAGAGTGTTCGATTTACTCGCGCCTTCGATGAAACTTTCTCCTACCTCAGAAAATTATCCATTTTCGGTTAAACCGGATGAAAAAGTGAGTTTGCAGGATATGGTAAATACCTTTAAAGATTATTATCAGGGCACACCATATGATATGCGTCGAAACATCACAACTGTCGATGAAAATGGAAAACAGATTATTTCTCCCCTTGCTAATCCATTTTTACCATACGATGAATTGGATATTTTACCTGTCAGTGGCGAATGGTATCATACCGATGATGAAGGAAATATTCGTTTTCTTGGTGAACGCACAATTGCTCGTTGGTACACTATGTACGGTACCATTACCCAAAGTCGCGATTGGTTGCCCGATGAAATTGGTGGTGTATTATGGCTTGCGCAAGATAATATTGCAACATCCATTTATATTCCGGTGTATTGCAGTGCTACAGATTTACCGGAGTCGTACAAAACGCCTGGCAGACCAAATGGTTATACGCTAAAATCAGCATGGTGGGCTTTTAACCGCTTGGGAACATTAACAGCACAGCGCTGGGGCGATATGAATAAAGATGTGAATGCAGTTTGGGGACCGATGCAAAGCGAATTGTTCAGAAATCAAACACAATTTGAAAAAGCTGTGATGAATCAGAAATCGAACAAAAAACGGATCGAAGCATTAACCGATTATACCATGACATGGGGAAATAGGGTTGTAAATGAAGCAATTAAGCTTGGAGACTTTCTATGGACAAAATATGATGAAAAATTTTAATCGAGATAATTAAATAAATGTTTTACTAAAAAATCATAATACAATGAAAACAAGTTTTTGGAAAATTATGGCAGCATCAATGGTTGGATTTATTCTGGCTTCAATTGTTGCAACTTTATTATTTATGGGAGCAATTGGTTCCCTTGTTTCAAAATTCGGAGATGCCGAGAAAATCGAAATTGAAGATGAGTCTGTACTCAAAATTGATTTAAGCCTTGCGATACCGGACAGAACGCCGCAAAATCCGTTTGAGTCATTCAATTTTGATCCTTATGACATGAAAAAAATCACTGGGTTAAATGATATGCTCAGAAATTTAGAGCGTGCAAAAGAAGATGACGAGATTGAAGGCATTTATCTGGATATCAGCATTGTAACATGTGGAATGGCAACAGCTGAAGAACTTCGAAATGCCATTATTGATTTCCGTGAAAGCAGTGGAAAATGGGTAATTGCTTATGCAACTAACATGACGCAAAAAGGCTACTATATTGCCACAGCGGCTGATGAAATTTATATGGATCCGCAAGCTTGGATGGATTTTAGAGGACTATCTGCCCAAGTGATGTATTATAAAAATGCACTTGAAAAACTCGGTGTAGAGCCACAGGTTTTCCGTCA
The DNA here is from genome assembly GCA_034658655.1 of Bacteroidota bacterium. Taxonomy (GTDB): domain Bacteria; phylum Bacteroidota; class Bacteroidia; order Bacteroidales; family ML635J-15; genus JAQIBY01. The sequence goes on along the minus strand of JAYEFQ010000052.1, from coordinate 39,748 downwards.
TGGAAAATTCAAATCTGCCGTTGAACCATTTTTGATTGATGAAATGAGTGAAGCAAACCGTTTGCAAACCTTAACATATCTGAATAGTATGTGGGATCATATGCTCACACGTATTGCAGAAACACGGGACATCAGCGTTGAAGAACTAAATGAACTTGCGGATAGTTTGAGTTTAAACTCTGCCCAAACTGCAGTTGATTACGGTTTAATAGACGGTTTAAAATATAAAGATGAAATCTTTGCAATGATTAATGATAAAATCGGAAATGATGCAGAAGAAGAAATTGAATTTATGAGCATGGCAAAATATAACACGCATAATAAAATGCTTAAAATTAAAAATGCTGGTAAAGATGAGATTGCTGTAATATTTGCTGAAGGAAATATTGTCATGGGTAATGGAGACGAATCAAAAATTGGTGGAGACCGTTTTGCCAAAGCCATCCGTGAGGCTCGTTTAGATGATGATGTGAAAGCAATCGTTATTCGTGTAAATTCACCTGGAGGCAGTGGTCAGGCATCAGAAATTATGTGGAGAGAAATTGTCTTGGCGAAAAAAGATAAACCTGTAGTAATAAGCATGGGAAACCTTGCTGCATCTGGTGGATATTACATTGCCTGTGCTGCTGATTACATTTATGCACATCCGAATACAATTACCGGATCAATTGGTGTTTTCGGACTCATGTTTTCAGGTGAAGAATTGATTCAGGAAAAAATTGGAATCAATGTAGAAGTCGTAAACACAAACGAGCATTCAGATATGGGAAATATTGCAAGACAATTTTCTGAAAAAGAGCGTGCTTATATGCAAGGTATGGTTGAAGGATTTTATGATGTTTTTATTACTCGCGTAGCCGATGGTCGTGGTATGACAAAAGCAGAAGTTGATGAAGTTGGTCAAGGACGTGTTTGGACAGGTGAAAACGCTTTAGATCACGGACTAATTGATGGTTTTGGCGGCCTTGAAGATGCTACTAACAAAGCTGCTGAACTTGCTGAGCTTGATGATTACACATTGACAGAAATGCCAAAAGCAAAAGATTTTATGGAAATATTGCTTGAAGATTTCAGCATGCAAACCCGCATCGATTTATTAAGCCAAATTCCAGGTTTTAATACCAATGCTTATCAGCAAATTCAAAATTTTGTTGAAATGGAACAAGGTGTTTATGCTCGTATGATGATGGACGTGGAAATTAAATAGAGTCTGTCCATAAAGTCCTGTAAGGACGTCCTAAAAAATACATTTAGAGAAAATATCTTTTTGAATTTTATGATTAATCTTTCATAGGTCATCCCTACGGGATTTATTTTCTATCGTAATCTGTAGCCATGAACTATTGTTCATGGCTACAAATAGAAAGTTCCTACGGAACTATACGAATCTTCGAAAGGAAAAAATCATGAGGGGAAAATCTTTTATATCAAAGACAAATAATATAAATGGTTGATATTTAATTATTTCCTTGTGTTTTTTATGATAAGAAATTTTCTTCAAGAAAACGCTTTAATTCCGGTTTATACTGCTCTCCAATTGCAACATAATCTTTATTATTTAATAACACTCTGGCTTTTTCAACCGCTTTAATCTCATTTAAATTAATAATATGCGAGCGATGAATGCGCATAAATTGACTTGAAGGTAAAGCAGCTTCAAGATGTTTTAGTCGCATATAAGTAATAACTTTTCCACCATTGATTAAGTGAATTTTTACGTATTCACTCAAGCTTTCAATATAGCATATTTGTTTAAATCGTATGCTTACATGTTTTCCGTCAGCTTTTACAAAAAAGTGGTCAGTCGTATTATTTTGTGTTTCTCTTGAATGATTTTCGAGTTTGAATTTTACTTTATTAGCGGATTTTAAAAAATCAGGATATGTAATTGGTTTCAAGAGGTAATCAGTAGCATCAACCTTATAACTCTCTACAGCATATTCTGAATAGGCTGTAGTAAAAACAATTTGGTGTTTACCCAATAACGATTTTACGAATTCCATTCCACTTAAACCGGGCATGTCTATGTCCACAAATAAAATATCTGGATCATGTTTTTCCATGATTTCCATGGCTTCATTTGCACTGTGACAAGATGCAAGAAGTGAAAGAAACGGCGTTTTTCTGATGTAATCAGACAATTGTTTTAACGCAAACGGTTCATCATCTATGGCTAAGCAAGTGTATTTCATCCAATCGGAATTTCTATCTTAAGTTTATAAGTATTATCAGTTGTTTTTTGTTCAATCTTATAGGTATTACGATAAATCAAATCTAAACGCTTTATTGCATTGACAATCCCAATCTTTGTGCTTGATATTGAATTGCTCATTGTATTGTCAAACGTGTTTTCACAAACAAAAATCAAATAATTTTTATCAACAGAAAAACGAAAATTAATTTTTGATTCTTTCCCGGGAATGACACCATATTTGAAAGCATTTTCAATAAAGTTGATGAATAAAAGTGGTGAAATTTCCATTTGGGGTATTTTTTCAGGATAAGAATAAACAACATCCACTTTATCATGAATTCGAATTTTCATGATTTCAATATAATCATGAAGAAAATTTATTTCTTTTTCAAGGGTATAATGTCTTGTTTCTGATTCATACAAAAGAATTCTCATCAGTTTTGACAGTTTAATAACAGAATTTTTTGCTAATTCCTTGTCATAATCAATGAGGGCATGAATATTATTAAGTGTATTCATGAAGAAATGCGGTGAAATTTGTTGCCTTAGCATAGATAATTTACTTTCAGCATTTTCAATTTGCATCTTTTCATATTCCCTTTCGCGCTGTATCCATTGAATGAATATTTTTATCGCATTGTTTAAACCAATTACCATAAGTCCAAACAATGCATGACTTGCAAGCCTTGAAATATATTGGATGTTTTCATTGATTGGGACATGGCGTGGTGGTGGTTTTGGAGCTATGTTTAGAATCGCATTCATGCCTTTATCAATAAGCATTGAAAAAAATGCAAAAAATACGATGAGAGTTAAACTCAAGAAAAAATATTCCCAGTATTTTTTCTTGACAAATAGCTTAAAAACAAATGCATTATGAATAATAAAAAGGATGAAATATGGTAAAATTCTTGAGCTATCGTGAAAAAATCGAACTAAATCTTTATTGTTGCCAGATAAACTAATAATCAAAGGAAACAAAAATACTAATACCCAAAGCGCTGAATAAATAAGGCATTCAAATTGTTTAATATTCCTGTCTCTGACCATGTAATTTACTCTTTGATGAATTTTGTGTGGAACTGTAAATCTCCTGATTTAGCATAAAGGACATACATCCCTGATTCTAATTCATTGAGAGAAATACGTGTCAGTTGATCATTCACTTTTGAGTGATAAACTAAACTTCCCACAATGCTAAAAATACGAATTTCTATTGGATTTTTTGGTGTTTCTCCAAATGACAAATCAATATAATCTCTCGCCGGGTTAGGATATACCTGAGCCGATAATTCTTGCATTATTTCTTGAATATCTAAGCCTTGCATATTTTCAGCTGAAAATGTCGGTGTCATAGAACAGAATTCACCTGTTCCATTCGGATATCTTCCGTAACTGATATCAGTTTCCTGAACATCGTATGTATATAGGTTTATTATGGATTTGTCCGGAGCGGATAATACAACGGATTCTCCTCCTGAAGAAAGCTTGAAATTTGCATGAAGCCCGAATTGTAATGTGTCATTATCTGCCCAAATAATTAGATATCCACCTGCAGAAATACTTGTGTCAGAGAGTTGCCACTTGTCAATTTCATTGGATTTATCGGATAAATAGTATCCCGTAAGATCAATATCACCGTCGCTGTTATTATACAACTCAATCCAGTCATCATCTTCACCATCTTGATCATTTACAGTCATTTGGTTAGAAGCCATAAATTCATTTATGACAACATCTCCAGCTAACTCCAATGAATAAAACTCATACTCAGCTCTGACTGGTAAAAATGCGGCAGCATCTGTGTTTTCAGCATAAAAATAGTAATTGATTAACATTGCTTCCGGATTGAGAGATACACCATAAATACCGTCTCCAGAAGCACCATCATTATGCGCTCCATCATCAAACATTTGTAGCTTTGTAAAAATGGAACAATCGTCGTGTCGATAGGCCAAGTATGCTTCGTCTGCATGCGCAAATTCTGCAGTAAAGTAAATGTTTTCTCCTGCTTCTGGTTCTTCAGGTGAAATGGCTGTATTTTGGATTGTTGGCGCTTGAGCGGAGAAATCTGATAAGTTTAGCAAATAATCAATTCTTGGCTCCATAAGCTCTGTAATGCCGGGAACCATTTGATTTGGTGGGGGTCCCATGTTTCCAATAGAACTCGTAACATTTTGTTGCATTTCACTGTAAGTATAAAACGTATTATTATCGTTTTGATAATCAGATGAAATCATGTTCTGAATTTCAAATGCCCTGTTTTGATACCAATCATTACTGATATTTTCTTCAATGATGGTTTTCATGTGTGCGACATACATTTTTTTGTATTTATCAATGCTCAGAATTTTTGAAACTACAGGATAATCTGCTTCATTAATATTTAAAAATGGATCAAGTTCTTGTAAATCATCAGGGCTCATTGGCTGACCAGCTGTTTGCACCATGGAAAACACGCCAAAACATTCATTTAAATCCCAAGGTATCGTATTGAATCGGTAAGACATGTCTTGAAAAAGGTAGTGATTCTGCGGATTATTAATTGGACCGTCAAGATTCACCAATAAATTTGAAAATGCGAGAAACCACAAATGCCTATCTATGTTTAATTTTTGATAAACTTCTGTATTGTCGTAATTTAATATGTACAGAAAATCAATAAAGTCAGGCCATCCTGTATCGCTTTCTATAATAAATTTTGACGCATAATCGGTTGAGTCTGATCCAAGATATTGCCAAACGCCACCCATCATTCCTTTTGCTTCATTAATTTCTCCTTTAAATCGTGCATTTTCATCATCTACAAAATGAGAGCGCATGAAATACTTATCTACATCCTGATTTGAAGTATATATTCCGATGTAATCATCATTAACATACACATTGGCATAATTAGATAATGGTGCTGGCATGTATTTCCTTGCAATTTCGTATCCCAATACTTCCCGAACAAAACTTGGGTCTTTAAATCCATTACTCAATTTAATAGTTCCGAAATCATCATATTTCTCGTCAATAATGTAATCTAGTTTAATGTTAAATGGATTTTTTGCGTTATCAATACTATAACTAGAATTCCCTTTGTATCGCACGCCAACGCTGTCAAAAACTTGTCCGTTAATGGTGACAGTTCCCAGCATTCTTTCTTCATTGCCTGCAGCCATTAAATCATCAAGAAGTTCATCCCAATTAGAATCTTCAAATTGTATTTCAATCGTATTAATGGTTTCTATGTCATAGAAACTTTGTGACCATACGGGAATGGATATTAAAAAGCAAAATGTAATTAGTGCAGTTTGTGATTTTTTCATAATTAAAGTTTAATGAAATTCGTAATAGTGGACATATTTTGCGTGTATGATTTTATGTAGTACATCCCTTTTTTCATTGCTGAGATGTCAATTTGAAGATTTCCGGACTGACAATTCATGGATAAGGTATTTTGTCCAAGTGAATTGAAAATTTCAATGCGGGTAATTTTGTTTTGGCTTGATATATTTAAGGTGTTTTTTACCGGATTAGGATACAATTTAATATTCGAGTTCTTTTCAATACTTCCGATGTCAGTTTGGATATCACGAACAAGACGAATATAATTAAAAATGCGAATTACATCTCCTTGAGGTCCATTTCCATAAGGATAATCTGCAGGATCTCCGGTTTTCGGATCGGAGCGTTGAGCTCCAGCTCCATGGACATCTAATAAATTATATGTTCCTGATTCCGGTGGCATTTCCATAAAACCAAGTGCTTCTCCGAATGCAATATAAGCGGCAGCTCCTCCGGCTTGGGTGGACATATTGGCATGTGTTGTTCCTGTCCAGTAAAAGGGATAGTTCGTTTCATCGCCTTCGTCTGTGATTTGACTGCAGTTAAATAGTGGATCAATTGCGGCAGATGAGCTAGTTGCCGGAGAACGACTATAGTCGATGATACTTTGCAGTTCTTTTACATTTGGTAGCCTCCAGTCGCTATGCCCTGCAAACTCATGATTTTCTGAATAGTTTAGTGCACTTTCCCAATTCATACCTTCTCCGCTATCGTCTTGCATCCACATGAGACTGGTTGCATTGTCAGTAATGGTTCCATTTCCATTATCAATAAAGGCATTGATACCATAATCAGGGTTTCCGCGTACAAACATCACATAATATTGTTTGTCTTCTGTCCCACCGGGCATCGGTCCTGTTGGGTATCCTTTAATTCTGCCATCTGCGAAGTTCACTCCAAACATAGTTTCGTCACCCATCATTGTCGTACTGACATACAAAGTTGTAGTTGCATATTGTGCATCAATTAGGCGTTCGTCATTATCTACATCACCAAATCCGAATCCAAAAATATCATCATCAATAAATGGGATAATGCCGTCGGTGCCTGTCCCTGTGTAGCCACTCGGATCGGTGCCGTCAAATAAAATTAGTGAATATTGTTCTTTGATTGATGGCAATCTCCAGTCATCATAATCGCCCAATGTTAAGGTGTCTGCTGCAGCAACGGCTTCGGATTGTGAAAGTTTATCATAAACATTAATCATACCATCACCATTCAGGTCAGTGGTTTGTGACCACATTAAACCGGTAATATTATCGGTGACTGTTCCATCAGTATTTATGGTATATGACGGTTGATTGCCATTGTAATTTGCATCCTGTCCATAAAATGCATCAGACTCATTTGGTTCAGAAATGTCAGTGGTGTTGTCATAACATTCCGTTTGTCGCGTATCTACAATCGGGTATGATTGCGAAAAAATAGATTCACTCGCAAAAAGTGAAATCATCAATAAAAATAATGCGAATCGTTTCATAGTTTTTGAGTTTTGTGTGCGATAAATATACCGGCTCAATATTCCGATTGCAATTTTATTCAATGGTATCGGTGCTATTTTCAATGAACTAGGATGTTTTCTCAATATATATGTTTCGATAAACAGATAAAAGCCCTTTTAAAAATAATATTCTAAGTGGCTGTATGTCTATTGTTAACAGACAGTAAGTTTGTTTTTACTCATCCTCAGGGTAGATTTCTGATTCTGAAATGCCGGGTAAAATCTTTTGTGCCTCACTTTCATCTAATTCTTCGACATTTTTAAGTTTACGCTGAATTGCACGTGTGCGCTTGCCCATAACTTCATCTAATTGATTCATTCCGGTTTGGATATTTCTTTGTGCTTTTTCCATCATACCGCTGAAGTTTCCAAATTCTTTTTTCACGGCACCGAGTACTTGCCACACTTCACTGCTGCGTTTTTGAATAGCCAGTGTTTTAAATCCCATTTGTAAGCTGTTAAGAATTGCTGCCAAAGTAGTTGGACCAGTAACAATGATTTTGTATTTAACTTGTAGTTCTTCAAGTAATGCTGCTTTACGTACAACCTCTGCATAAATGCCTTCAAAGGGAAGAAACATAATTCCAAAGTCGGTTGTTCCGGGAGGATCAAGGTATTTTTCACTAATATCCTTGGCCATTTTCTTAATGGTATTGTCCATGATTTTTTGTGCTGTGGCAATTTGCTCAGGTTCTCCAACATCATAGGCATCCTGAAGTTGCTCATAAATGTCTTTGGGGAATTTTGCATCAATAGGCAGCCATACATGTGTTCCGTCTTCATCCTGCCCGGGAAGTTTAATTGCAAACTCTACTAAATCATTGCTGCTCGCTTTTGTTTTTACATTGGCTTCATATTGATCTGGTGCCAAAATTTGCTCAAGTAACATTGATAATTGAATTTCACCAATCCCACCACGCATTTTAACATTACTCAGCACTTTTTTCAATCCACCCACATCAGTGGCCAGTGTTTTCATCTCGCCAAGACCCTCTTGAACTGCTTGTAGTTGTTTTCCAACCGTTTCAAAGGATTGACTTAATCGTTCGTTCAGTGTTTTTTGAAGTTTTTCATCCACGGTTTTTCGCATCTCCTCAAGCTGACGTGTATTATCTTCACGAATTGAATTTAATTGCCTTTCAACAGATAATCTGACTTCTTTTAAGTTTTCAGTAGATTGTTTTGAATTTTCCCGTTGTTGTTTATTAAATTCTGTAAAGTTCTCTTTTAACAGGGTATTGAGCTCTTTAACATTTTTTTCAAAGCGTGTGCTGAAGTCATTCAATGATTTGCTTAATTCCTCTCTGTTACCTGTTGCAATCTGATTGCTTTCCGAACGATTTCTTTGAAATTCATCCTTTATGGATTTTTCTGTATTTTCAAGTCGTGAATCAAATCGAATTAAGTCATCTTCAATCTTATCTAATTTTGATAAATCAGTTTTATCTTGTTTTTTCAGAAGCAAAACAAGCAAATTGGCAACAGATAAAGCAATGAGAATAATTAAGAACGTATTAAGCATAATTTCCAGATATTAGAAGTCTCCTTAAATAACAAAAATAACGATTTTTATTGATTAATTCAAATTTCAAACATTTGCATTGTACTAAACTGCAAACAGATTTCACATCGGCAGGCTTTCCGCATCCCTCAGTCACTTCACTGCGTTACGTTCCATTGAAATGACATTTTTTTGAAGTTTTTGGGAGGAAAAAGGGCGATGACAAAGTGTCAAATTAATCGGGATGTCATAGGACTTTTTTCATCCTGCAACACATGGTGGTTATAATTATGTATTATTTGAGGGGGAATGAAAAATTTAAACTATTATTGTTAATGATATTGTAAAAAATGATAGCTATGCAAAAATTAAATTTTGATTTTTTTATTCGTGATGTGTTAGTTGTCGCTCCTGAGTTGATTGGGAAAATTATTCAAATTCAAACAGATCAGGGGTTTGAAACCTTTCGTATCACGGAAACCGAAGCATACCGGGGCGAGGAAGATTTGGCCTGTCATGCACAAAAAGGAAAAACAGCACGTACTGCCCCAATGTATGAAATAGGTGGAATACTTTACATTTATCTTGTATATGGAATGCATTGGATGCTTAATGTCGTTACTGCGGGTGAAAATAATCCTCAGGCCGTATTAATACGAGGAGTAGAGAATTTTAATGGTCCAGGGAAACTCACTAAGAGCATGGGAATAAATAAAGCGTATAATTATCTGAATATATCTCAGTCAAAGCAATTTTCAATATTTGATGATGGATTTCGCCCTAAAATTGAAACTGGAAAACGAATAGGAATTGATTATGCCGGTGAGATTTACAAAAATAAAGCGTGGCGATATTTTCAATCCAAATAATCCAGAATTACTTGCTCAATTGCTTGCGGGTAATATCGATATTCAAGTTTATGAATTCGATTTGCCAAGGACTCAACACTGTCCTCAAGGGAAACAGGACAATAAGCCTGCAAAATTAGGAGTCCATCATCATATTTCTCATTTACATAATGAACAGAAATTCCACTTTGGTTTTCTCGATTTGCAAGTACAGATTTGTGTACATTGTCGCCATACATGCCTTTTCCACCGTAATTGGGCAGTAAAGCCGGATGAATATTTAAAATTCGATTCGGAAATGCATTTATCATTCTTGAAGGTATTAGCGATAAAAAACCAGCCAGAATGATATAATCAATCTGATGATTATTTAAGCATTCAAGTACAGTATCAACTTTTTTTATCTCAATATTTGAAAAATAATAGGAAGCAATATTCAGTCGATTCGCTCGCTCTAATACACCGGCATATTTTTTGTTTGCAATGATGCATTTAACGCTAATTTCCTTACTATCTGCGAAATATTGAGCAATATTTTCAGCATTTGTACCCGATCCTGATGCAAAAATTGCTATATTTGTCATGTTAATTTAGTGTATAATTATTTGAGTTTCAAAGTAAAGCATTTTTTGTTTGTCAAAAAAATGACTTTTTATTTGGATAGTTAATTTATAAATTTGTTTCTTTGTAAACTGAAAATCGAATTTAATTTTTTATTAACAAAAATTTAGAACTATGTCTGATGTTGCATCAAGAGTAAAAGGAATTATCGTTGACAAATTAGGTGTTGACGAAAATGAAGTATCTCCAGAAGCTAGTTTCACTAACGATCTAGGAGCTGATTCACTTGACACTGTAGAACTCATTATGGAATTTGAAAAAGATTTTGATATCTCTATTCCAGATGAAGAAGCTGAAAAAATTGCCACTGTAGGTGACGCGATTTCTTACGTTGAAAATAACGCAAAATAAGAATTAGGTCTCACGAATTTGAAGTCTTATGGAACTCAAGCGAGTAGTAGTAACAGGTATTGGTACAATTAATCCATTAGGGAATAATATATCTGATTTTGGAGAAAACCTTTTTAATGGTAAAAGCGGAATTGACTGGATTAAAAGATTTGATGCCAGCGAATTTAAAACACGCTTTGCTTGCGAAGTAAAAGATTTTGACCCCAAAGCATATCTCGATCGTAAAGATATTCGTAAGATGGATCGGTTTTCTCAGTATGCGTTAGTATCAGTTGCAGAAGCAATTGAAACCTCTGGCTTACTTAGTAATGACAGTGTTGATAAAGATGAAATTGGTGTGATCTGGGCTTCCGGTATCGGAGGCCTGGACACTTTATTTTCAGAAATGAAATCATATGTTGAGGGTGGATTTAAACCTCGGTTTAGCCCATTCTTTATTCCAAAAATGATTTCAGACATCGCTGCTGGACACATTAGCATGAAATACGGATTTCGCGGTCCGAATTTCGCAACAGTTTCTGCTTGTGCATCCTCATCAAATGCATTAATTGATGCATTCAATTACATTCGTCTTGGCAAAGCAAATGCGTTTGTCACCGGAGGTTCTGAAGCTGCAATTAATGAAGCTGGGCTTGGTGGATTTTCATCTATGCAGGCAATTTCTAGAAATAATGATGAGTATAAAACTGCATCCAGACCATTCTGTGCAACTCGTGATGGGTTTGTGATGGGCGAAGGTGCTGGTGCCATTATTCTTGAAGAATATGAGCATGCTAAGAAACGTGGAGCAACAATTCTTGCAGAGTTAATCGGAGCCGGAATGTCTGCTGATGCACATCACATAACAGCACCCGATCCAAATGGCGGTGGTGCAAAACTTGTTATGAAAAGAGTATTGAAAGATGCTGGAATTGATGGACATCAAGTTGATTACATCAATGTACACGGTACTGCTACTCCAATTGGTGATGTGGCTGAATTAATTGGTATTCAAAGCGTATTTGGCGAGCATGCATTCGAAATGAATATTAGCTCAACCAAATCTATGACTGGACACCTTTTAGGTGCTGCCGGTGCGCTCGAATCAATTATCACCCTCCTTGCTATAAAAAACAATATCGTACCACCAACGATTAATCATCAAGAATGGGACGAAAACATTGACAAGCGATTTAACCTAACCTTGCATAAAGCGCAGGAACGTAAAGTCAATTATGTAATGAGCAACACTTTTGGTTTCGGAGGACACAATACATCTGTATTATTTAAAGCGTTTGAAGGATAATTGCTTTGAGAAAACCCAGAGCATATTATACGTTGTTCCTGCTACTTACCAAACAAAAACATTTTATCCGACAGTTAAAAAAACTGCTCGGATTTTATCCGTTACATATATCGTATTATAAAACATCTTTCCGACATCGTTCGGTTAGCCTGCATGAAGGAAATGCAACCATTAATAATGAGCGGTTGGAATTTCTTGGAGATGCTATTCTCGATGCCATTGTTTCAGATTATCTGTACGAACTTTTTCCCGATGAAGATGAAGGATTTCTTACTCGAATGAGAGCAAAAATTGTGCAGCGTAAAACAATGAATCAAATTGCTAACGTAATGGGTTTGCAAGCATTTCTTGTTGTCGATACTAAAAGTAATATGAGCACAGACAGAATCCTTGGGAATGCACTTGAAGCACTTGTTGGTGCAATTTATCTCGACCGATCATATCGAGCATGTCGATATTTCATTATAAAAAATTACCTTAATAACATTGATTTTTCCTCAATTCAAGAAACACAATACGATCATAAATCCAAATTGTATCATCTAATACAGGATAAAAAATGGAAACTCGTTTTTGAAACTCACGAACACATTGAAGATTGTGAGCATAGTGCACATTTTTTGTCTATTGTAAAAATTAATGATGTGTTTATCGCTGAAGGTAAAGCTTGGACAAAGAAAGAAGCTGAACAAGTAGCATCAAAAAATACACTTGAAAAAATCGATTCTAAATCGTACTTTTATCAAAAATTCTTTTGATGAAAGCCTCACGCTTAAAATATCAACCTGTATCAAATTTTTCCTTGATTGCACTTTCTAGTTCTGAGGGCATGCCACGATTAAGTTGGATAATCAATCAACAATTAAATATCCAATTATCACGAACTGAGAATGTAACAATTTTTAATGAAAAACTTGAGGTTATCCAAGAGTTTTCTTGTTATGCGCATACTAACTTGCACGATGATACCGTTTTTCGACTGATAGAAAACAAAGCAATAGGAGGGTTTTTGAGCAAAGAAAATCCGAACATTGATTATTTTCTGCAATGTATTGAAAAAACGAATGCAGAGATAGAGCAAATACTGAAAAAAGTAAAAAGTGTTGAAGTCATCCTTTTGGCAAGCATTATAGAGACACCTGATAAAGCATTAACACAAAAATTATTGATATAATATGGATTTTGAATTACTAAAAGCAATAAGCGAAGCGCCCGGAGTGAGCGGTTTTGAGACAAAAATAAGAACCTTGATTCAAAAAGAAATCAAAGGACTAGCTGATGAAGTTTCTATTGACAATATGGGAAACCTGACAGTGCTAAAACGTGGTACAGAACGCAAAAAGTTGATGGTAGCTGCCCATATGGATGAAATAGGATTTATTGTCAGTCATATTGATAAAGATGGATTTATTCGCTTTATTCCTCTTGGTGGTTTCGACCCTAAAACGCTTACTGCCCAGCGTGTTGTAATTCATGGTAAAAAAGACATTATTGGTGTGATGGGCTCAAAACCTATTCATGTTATGGATGCTGATGAGCGTAAAAAGAACGCAGAAATTAAAGATTACTTTATTGATACAGGCTTGACTCAAGCCGAAGTTTTAGAAATTGTGGAGCCAGGAAATGCCGTTACTCGGGAAAGAGAATGCATTCGAATGGGACATTGCATTAATGGTAAATCACTTGATAACAGAATATCGGTTTATATTTTAATTGAAACGCTAAAGGCGTTAAAAAATGTTGAGATCCCATATGACCTATATGCTGTTTTTACTGTTCAGGAAGAAGTTGGAATTCGCGGAGCACAAGTTGCAGCATTGGAGATTGAACCAGACTTTGGAATTGGTCTTGACACGACTATTGCATTTGATGTTCCCGGAGCACAAGATCACGAGAAAGTAACAGAATTGGGTAAAGGAACTGCCATTAAACTCATGGATTCTTCTGCCATTGCTGACCAGCGAATGATTCAGCATATGAAAAACACCGCAAAAAATCACAATATTACTTTCCAAACAGAAATAATGCCTGCCGGAGGAACAGATACTGCATTTATTCAACGAATGAATAAAAGTGGAGCAATTACTGGAGCAATTTCTATCCCGACACGAAATATTCATCAAGTGGTGGAAAGTGTGCATGAAAATGATGTTGAAGCAAGTATAAAATTACTTGTTGAATGCATCAGAGGCATGAACTCATCAAAATGGACATATTAATTTTATTATGGGAGTTATTGCCAGACAGAGCATAAAAGGCTCCATTTATAATTACCTGGGAGCTGTTGTTGCTTTCCTGAACATTGGGCTGTTAATGCCATTGTTGTTTAATACAAATCAGGTTGGATTAATAAATATTTTGCTGGCAATGAGTTCAATAATCGCTCAATTTTCCACGTTGGGTGTGAATTATGTAAACATTCGTTTATTTCCCTATTTCAAAACCAAAGATAAAACACACCATGGGTTTTTGCGGCTTTTACTCATATTTGCATTAGCCGGATTGGCCATGTCAATGACAGGATACCTTGTTTTTAAGGAACAAATCATCAGTAATAATCAGGAAAGCTCGCCATTGCTTGCTGAAAATGTCGCTTATCTGATTCCCATGATTATCGCATCCTTAACCTATTTAGTGCTTGATGGCTATTTTCGGTCAATCTACAAAGCCAGCACTTCAATGTTTTTCAAGGAGTTTTTTATGCGCATATTAATATTCGCCGGATTAATAATGTATTATTTCGGTTGGATTGATTTTAAAATGTTCCTTAATTATTACATAATTGCATTTCTTTCTCCATCGATACTCATGATAATGTATTTGTTTTATATTGGTGAATTTAAGTTAAAAGGAAGTTTTGAAGGCCTTCCGTCGGGAATTTGGCGGCTCGTGGTAAGTGTTGCTTTTTTTGGAATGATTTCCGGATTTACGAACATTGCCATCATGAATATGGATAAATATTTTATTAACCATTATCTGGATTTGAGCTCTACAGGAATTTATGCTATTTCATTTTATTTTGGTATGATGATTCTTATCCCCGGAAAGGCAATGAGGAGTATTTCGGCACCAGTACTTAGTAATGGTTTCCGTGAAAATGATCTCAATCAAGTGAAATTGGTGTATGATAAATCCAATTTAAATATGTTTCTCGGTGGAATAATTCTTTTTGTCTTTTTATGGGCAAATATCGATAACATATTAAGAATTTTGCCAGAGGAATATGCTGCCGGAAAGTGGGTGGTTTTTATTATCGGGATGGCATTTTTAATGAATATGGTTTCAGGATTAAGTAATCAAATTATTCTATATTCAAATGCTTACCGACTTCATGCGTTTAGCATGTTGGGTTTGCTTGTGATACTAATTGTTTCAAACTTAGTTTTAATACCAATTTTCGGACTCATCGGTGCTGCATTAGCTACATTAATAACCTACACAATCGATATGGTTTTTAAGTGGGCTTATATTTGGTATAAGTTTAAAATACAGCCGTTTAAACGTAAGCATTTGTTTAGCCTTGCGCTTACCCTTGCAATTTATTCGATAACAGTACTTATTCCTGAATTACCATTGATACCGGATATTTTGCTGCGCTGTTTAATTATAGCAATTGCATTTGTATTGAGTTTGCGATACTTTAATCTTTCTGAAGATATTTCTGCTTTTATTGATGCGATAATAAAAAAGCTAAGACGATAACTATTTTCAATGGGATAAATCTTTGTTGAAGTAATTAGGTTCTTTTAAATAAGAGAAAAACATATCAGGATGCTCACTTAAATACTTATCCAAGGCTGTTGTGCCTGCCTTAGGAGCACCGAGAATAAAGAAATTCGGAGATTTTTCATGCGAATAAATTGCTATAAATTCTATGGTTTAATACAAGTTTGATAAGTGCGTTCTGTGTTTTTTCCATCTCTATATGAAAACGCCTGATCTCGGATCAATTTCCGTTTTTCAGCATATTGATCAATTCCATGAAGAAAATAATTGCAAATTGCTTTTTCTAGCTCATTTTGATTCGATAAAATGGGTCCTGTTAATAAGTGCTCAAAATCTGATCGTAAATTTCTGTCTTCATGT
>JAYEFQ010000052.1:20190-24018 GCA_034658655.1 Bacteroidota bacterium | reverse complement strand
GTATTGGACGGTCAGTCAATAAAAAATCAATATAAATGGAAGAATAATCTGTAATCATCATATCTACAAGCTGCATTATCGGATAAATATCATCGAAAGGATTTACTTGTTGAAAATATTCTGATTTTTTGATATTAATAGAATCTGCGTAGGGGTGTAATTTAATTATGAAGCACAATTTGTTTTCCTCACAAAACTGATGAAATGAAGTGATATCTATCGCATTATCCCTAATAAAATCACCGCCAGTATCCCGAAAAGTTGGGGTATATAGAATGATTTTATAGCCGGATGCTTGTTTGTCTTTAAGCATAGAAAACATTTCTGCATCGGCACAAATCAAATCGTCGTTATCTACTTCACGAAAAAACAAGTCGTTTCTTGCTTGTCCTAACGATAAAACCTTATTATAACGAAACGCCCGACGGTATAAATGTTCAGCAAAATATTCAGAGGTTGAAATAATTGCTTTGTAATAAGGAATACTGCCAGAAAGCACTCCTTTAATTATTGCAAATTTTCGCATAATACCAGAATGACGATTCACTGTGTTTTCCATGCCAATTTTCTTAGAACTGACACCATGCCATAATTGTATTTTTTTAGCTCGAAATAGGAAATAATAACGCATTTTGTCAGCCCATCCAAAGCTATCAACAACCAAAAATTCAGCTCGCAATAAAAACCAAATTGTTTTAAAATTAGGATAAGTTAAAATATTTGGTAATCCTTCATCTCTAAGTGTTTTGGCAATCGCTTTGTTTTCTGTTACAAAGTTTACATTAATTCCATGGCGCTTGCAATACAGGAAAAAGTATTTTGAATTATCGATAAATAATTTCCCCTCTTTCCCAATAACAACAATGCGTTGTTTTTTCTTTGGAATAAGATAAGAAATGGGTATAATAAAAACCCATCCAAGAAATATTTTTAGATAAGAAAGCATACGATTCCAAATGGAACGATGAAAAATTGTATTTCGCTTGTTTAAAAGCATATCATCTGATTGTTTTCTTTTGCATTATGAAATTGTTCGATAATTTCTGTAACAATCAGGGATGTTTCTTGACTGTGTTTCCAGCTTTCTTTTTGTCCGTTTTGTATGAGATTTATGAACTCCGCCAATTCATAACGTAATCCGTCGCCATAAAATTTATGAAAATATTTGCTGTTATTTGCCGGGTTTTCAAAACGCACTTCAAATTCTTGTGTTTTCCACCAGGGAGCTGGGACATAAACATAGCCTTTGGTTCCGGAAATTGTCATCATGCCTTCAGATTTCACCCCCAGTCCAACTTTCGCTGTTGCAACTGCATGTTCATATTGTAGATGAATTCTTGAAAACATATCAATGGAATCTTTGAAAGATGCTTCACTTCGTTGAGCAATCGGTTTCCCGAGTAATTGAACAATGGCTGTTAGGGGATAGGTTGACAATTCGTTAACACTTCCGCCAAATCCGTCATTTTGCATTTCACGAGTCATCGGATCCGTTAATTTGGTAAAACAAGCCTCAACCGATTTAATATTCCCAATAATTCCTGATTTTGCAATTTCAACCAATCGAATAAAGCCGGGTGCGTAAGAGGTTTTTACTGCCTCAATAATTACTGCTTTATTGGCTTTTGCAAGTTGGAACAGTGTTTTCAATTCATTAACAGACAGACTAATAGGTTTTTCACATAGGACATGAATGCCTTTTCCCAATGCTTTTTTTGCCATTTCAAAATGCAATTGATGCGGAGTGGCAATATAAAGAGCCTCAACCTTCTCTAATAACGCATCATAACTATCTGTATGAAAGTGGAGTTCATGTTGTTCTGCATAGCGCTTTGCATTTTCAGCGCTTCGTGAGCACACTCCTACAATTTGACATCCGCTAACAAATTTTGATTCAGGAATGAAACGTTGTGCAATTCGTCCGGTACCGACAATTCCCAAACTTATTATTTTATGTTTTTCATTTCGCAATTCGGTGCTGGAAACATCTTTTGTTCGCTCAAGGTAAACTACATCGCAATATTCTTTCAAATAATCAAAACGGCCTAACCAATCAGAACCGATGACAAAAGTATCAATTTCATATTTTTGCACATCGGAAATTTTCTGTCCTTGATAATTTTCCACAATAATTTGATCTGCTAATCCGGTTGCTTTTACATTTTCTATCCGTTGTTCAAGACTTTCTTCAACGTTTAATTTTCCTCGGTCAATATCATACTGTTCGCCCGTAACTCCAACAATGAGCTTGTCACCCAGAGCCTTTGCACGTTTTAAAATATTGATATGTCCTTTATGGATTAAATCAAATGTACCGTATGTAATAATTGTTTTCATGTCGTTTTCGATTGCTGTTGCACAAATTTAGGAAAATATAAGGAATGTACATGCTTATTTTCTGAGCAATGCAAATAATCGCTCAGAAGATTTCCCGTCACGGTAGGTAAAGGATAAATTCAAGATTTTCTCACGAGCTGCCTTATAATCATTTTCCCCATTGATGCAATCATTCAAGGCAATTTCTAAATCGGTTTGATTATTACATTTTTCTCCTGGTGTCGTTTCATAAAAATCAGCACGTAAACCAACTTCATGTTTTTGATAAGCCTCAAAATCAGGAATAAAGAAAATCACTGGTCGATTTGTCATTAAATAATCAATGTAAATGGATGAGTAATCGGTAATCATAACATCACAAATTTTCATTAATGGATACACATCCTTGCTTTTGTCATAAATAAAAACATTCGATAAATTCTTCGTGTCAGGCACAGGACTCAAAATGTGATATTTTAACACCAACAAAAGCTTATTGTCTTGACAGAATTTATTCATTTGTGCAAAATCAATAAAATCCATGCTCAAATGACTTCTGTAGGTTGGTGTGTACAAAACAATTCTTGAATCATTTTTTTTAGATTGCTCCATCAGGTTATTTAACAGTGATTTATTTGAATTAATGAAATCTGTTTCATTTAAATCACGAAAGAAAATATCGTTTCGAGATTGCCCAATCGGTAAAATAGACTGATAACGAAATGCATTTTTGTACAAATGTTTAGAGTAATAATCAGATGTCGAAGCAATCAATTTATAGCGTACAATTTGTCCGCGAAGTATGCCATAGAATTTTCGAAAAAATCGCCATTTTGATTTTGTAAATTGGTCGGTATCTAATTCGATTTTTTTTGAACTCACGCCATGCCATAATTGAATTTTTGCCGCTTTTATTGCAAAGAAAGATTTGAAATTGTAAAACCAAGTTGAGGTATCCACAATAAGATAGTCGGCTCGCATTAATAAGATAATTGTTCGCCATGAAGGATAAAACACAGCATTTGGAACGGATTGAGACATCATGTTTTTGGTTTCAAACAAAAAGTACGTCTTTTTATGAGATTGAGAAAGCAGAAAGTTGTTAAAGTATTTTGTATTGTCACTGTAATATGCTGCATCTCTGCCGATAAAGATATATAGTCCTTTTTTTCTTGGAATAAGCAATGAAACCGGAACGACAAGAAGCCATCCGAAAATAATAGTAACTAGTGATATCAAGCGCTCAAGCTGTTTCATATGCGATTCAAAGTAAAAGCAAAAATTCCGATTGAAAATACATAAAAAACGGGGAAAATAAAAAAAGAAGTTTTTACTTCCATTTTAGTGGGTCATGCTGGATTTCCGCCAAAAGTAGGACATGCTTCCCAGCGACTTCTACCCTGTCATCCGCCAGTTGGCGGACTAAACCAACTGAGCTCCTTAAGCTTAAAGATATTAATTGTTTTTATTTCTTATTATATTCCAAACAAATTCTCTGCCCTTTGCAGTTTT
>JAYEFQ010000052.1:0-20090 GCA_034658655.1 Bacteroidota bacterium | reverse complement strand
AAATTTTATTGTATTGTTCTGAAAACAATGCGTATGTGTAAAAACTATCCATAATTAAAAAAAGGAAGCTTTTACTTCCATTTTAGTGGGTCATGCTGGATTCGAACCAGCGACTTCTACCCTGTCATCCGCCAGTTGGCGGACTAAACCAACTGAGCTCCTTAAGCTTAAAGATATTAATTGTTTTTATTTCTTATTATATTCCAAACAAATTCTCTGCCCTTTGCAGTTTTAAGTTGTTTTTCTCTATTCATAGCTTCCGCTTTACTTTTAAAACTTTCTGTATAAATGATTTTCCATGGACGAAACTTTGCCGTCCATCCTTTATTTCTATCGTCATTATGGGATAATAACCGTTTGTTTACATCCGAAGAATATCCAATGTAAATTTTATTGTATTGTTCTGAAAACAATGCGTATGTGTAAAAACTATCCATAATTAAAAAAAGGAAGCTTTTACTTCCATTTTAGTGGGTCATGCTGGATTCGAACCAGCGACTTCTACCCTGTCAAGGTAACACTCTAAACCAACTGAGTTAATGACCCAAAATCTTTCTACCCTGTCATCCGCCAGTTGGCGGACTAAACCAACTGAGTTAATGACCCAAAATCTTTCTATCCTGTCATCCGCCAGTTGGCGGACTAAACCAACTGAGTTAATGCTCAAGTGCTGCAAAAATACAAATAATTTCTTTTCAAACAATAAAGCTTAATAAAAACAACATAATCCAATTAAATTAAAAGTGAATCGTCTTTATCATCCTCTAAAGTTAATTTGAATAGTGATAGAATTTTTGATATTGATTATTCCGCATATGAAATAAATGTAGAAACTGTGTTTAATAATCTATCAGGAATCGCAAATAGTTTCCCTAATGTAACGGTTTTAGTTCCTTGCAATAATTTATTTATATTACAGATCATGGAAGAGTATAGGGTGGTAATTCATTTTGTAGGGCAGTGGTCAAAATAATAAAATTATGGAGATATAGCAAAGTAGGCATGCGATTAATCGCATACCCACTTTGTTGTATTCATGAAGTTATGATTATTATTTCCAGCGAAAATATTGTGGTTGAGTAAAATTTATTTCTATAAAATTTTTGATTTTAAAGTGGTACAATAGTTAAGTCCGAAGCCTTTGAGTCAATCTGTCAGCAAGGCTTCAAGCACACTAAAGTCGTCAGGTTGAGTGAGTTTTATATTCCAAGGGTTATCCTCGATAAATGCAATTTCTGTGTCTGGAATGAATGCCTTAACAATACTTACATCATCTGTGAAATCCTCCTCAGTTTGAGAGGATTTGATACGATATGCATCGCTAATGATAGAAAACCAAAATGCTTGTGGGGTATGTGCTTTAACCAAGTTGTCTCGAGATTTTATGCCAGTAAAATTGCCATGTAAATCTGTTTCGTAAATGGTATCATTTAATTTGCTTACCGAAACGGCAACTGCATTTTCAGACAATGCGTTATGAAGTTTTTTAATAGTTTTTATCGAAAGATTTGGGCGTGCTGCATCATGAAATAATAATTTAGCATCTCCAGCTTTAATTATTTTTTGGATATAGTGAATTGCCTTTTCTGTGGATTCGTTGCGACTTGCACCTCCGGAAATAATATGATGTTTGCAACTTATTTCAGGAATATCAGGAATCCATTTAAAATAGTCGGGATGACATACAATAACCAAATGCCTGAAAAGCCCGCTATTTTGAAACGCTTCAATCGAATACTGAAGCACAGACTTTCCGGCGATAGTCAAAAATTGTTTTGGCAAATCTGAATTCATACGTAATCCAGAACCACCTGCAAGAATAATCGCGATGGAAATCATAAGGGAACTTCTATTAATTCCTTTCTTTCAAGAAGCAAACAGCATCACCGTAGCAATGCTATTTTATGTATTTTTTAGAAAGACGCTTTATAAGCTTCTGCATCCATCAAATCATCAAGTTCTGATGCATCAGCAATTTTAATTTTTATAACCCAACCATCTCCATAAGGATCTTTATTCACTAAATCCGGAGCATCTTCTAATTTTTCGTTGAATTCTAACACTTCACCACCAATCGGCATGTAAATATCCGATACAGTTTTTACAGCCTCTATGCTACCAAAAGCTTCCCCTTTATCAAGACTTTCACCTTCAGTTTCCACCTCAACGAAAACAACATCACCAAGTTGCTCTTGTGCGTGTGCTGACACACCAATATATGCCTTGTCACCTTCAACATGAACCCACTCGTGTGATTTTGTGTACTTGTAATTTGCTTTAATTTCCATTATCGTAAAATTATTTATTGATTAATTAATATCTTCACAGCAAATGTAAGAAAAAAGATTGAACTTACATATTGTTTAAACGGATAGAAATTTAAAATGATAAAAAGATGCTTGAGACGAGTATGAAAAGTATAAAGTGTAAGATATAACACACTGATAGCAAATTGTTATACAGAACTCATTTATCACTCTGTTTTTTGAATATTGAATGTCGAACGATTAGTTTTGAATTGTTTTCGGGGGATATACAGATTTACAACCACATAATAATTTGAGGATTGTCACAATATTTCCCAAGATTTCGCGTGAAAATAATCACAAACAAATCAGCTACCGGTAAAAATCCCATTCCACCACCTAGTGTCATCGCGTAAACAACCGGTACATACGGTTTTGTGCCAAGATAAATACGATGTCCACCTAGTGGTCCAGTAAGTAAATCAGCTGCAATAGCGATGAGTTTACTTGCCTTTCTTTGTTTGATTGTATCTTGATGCTTAACAATTATGTTATAATGACCGAAACGAATTGTATCGTTTTTAAAACTACTTCTTTGAGTTTCTTCGACAAAGGTAAAATCTGGTGCTGTAAGGATTGATGCATTAGTAAAATGAGTTAAAACAATTAAACTCAAGCATAATATTGTATATTTTAGAATGTACATCATAACAAATGATTTCTAACCCCTTTTTGTAAAGCGGTTTGAACATATGGCAAGGAAATACTTTGTTCTAATATTTCCACCGATGCTGCATCATGAGCATCAGAGCCAAGGAAGTCTATCCATCCGTTTTTTGCAAAAAGACTAAAAAGCCGTTGAGGAATTGCTCCATAAAAACCAGCAGCTGCATTTATGTTTGACTGAAAGAGATATCCAATATCCCGTAATTTTTCAAATAATCCGATATTTCCATACCAATACTCGTAACGTTCAGGGTGAGCAACAACAGGCTGATACCCTTTTTCTAAAAGCATGTTAAATACTCTGTCAACGCCTATCGGTGGCAAGCTAAATGAGAATTCTACTAAAATATAATTTTCGTGACCAAACGAAATGATTTCATTCTTTTTTATTAAAGACAAAAACTCATGATCTAAATGGTATTCCGCTGTGTACTCAATATTCAAATTCAGATTACGTTCCATCATAGCATTCTCAAGCAGCTTAAATGCTGTTTCAATGCTGCTTTTAGTGTTCTGATATCGTGTTGCATGAACATGCGGACTAGTAATAATCTTTGTATATCCCTGATTAATAAAAGACTCTACCATGAGTATGCTTTCATCGACAGTTTGTGCACCATCATCAATTCCCGGGAGAATATGAGAGTGGATATCCGTTTGTAAACGCATAATTGGCATTTCAAAACCAGATTGATTTTGCTTTTTCCGAGAAAATAAACCCATAAACTTAACGATTGTCGTACATTGTTTTGTAGTATGCTTGATAAGCTCCTGAAACAATACGCTGCATCCAATCTGTATTTTCTAAGTACCAATCAACCGTAATTTCTAAGCCTTCTTCAAACTGCAAAGATGGCTCCCAATCGAGTGCATTTTGGATTTTTGTTGAATCAATGGCATAACGCTTATCATGGCCAGCTCTGTCTTTAACAAAAGTAATTAACGATGCAGAAGTTCCAGGCTTGCGGCCAAGCTTTTTGTCCATAATTTCACAAAGCAAATGAATTAAATCTAAATTTGTCCATTCATTGTTTCCACCAATATTATAGGTTTCTCCTTTTTCACCATCATTAAAAATATGTTCAATTGCTGAGGCATGATCTTTGACAAATAACCAATCCCTAACATTATCGCCTTTCCCGTAAATTGGAATGGGCTTCATGTTTTTAATGTTGTTAATTGCCAATGGCAATAATTTTTCCGGAAACTGATTAGGACCATAATTGTTTGAGCAATTTGAAATAACAACTGGCAGACCGTAAGTATTGTAATAAGCTCTTACTAAATGATCAGAGCTCGCCTTAGATGCCGAGTAAGGCGATTTGGGATCGTAGGAAGTTTCCTCAGTAAATAAGCCGGTAGCACCCAACGAACCGTAAACTTCATCAGTAGAAATGTGATAAAACAATTTCCCGTCATAATTACCTTGCCATACTTGTTTCGCATGATTCAATAAAATTACTGTCCCCAAAATATTTGTGCGAATAAATTCCATAGGATTCGTTATGCTCCTATCTACATGCGACTCTGCAGCAAGGTGAATAATGCCATCAAACGCATATTTTTCAAACAATTTTGAAACAAATTCTTCATCCGCAATATCTCCTCTTTCAAATTGATAGTTTGGTGCATCTTCTATATCTCTGAGATTTTCTAAATTACCCGCGTAAGTGAGCAAATCCAAATTTACAATTTGTGTTTCAGGATAATGAGTTACAAAATTTCTTACAACATGCGACCCTATAAATCCGGCACCTCCGGTGATTAAAATGCATTTATTTTTCATGATTTTCTTGTTTTCTATAATTCATCTCCCATTTCCACGCATTAGCAATGGTTTCAATAATACTTTTTTCAGCTTTCCAACCCAAAACTTGATTGGCTTTTTCTGTGTCAGCATAAACTGATGGAACATCGCCTTCACGACGAGGAGCAAATTTATAATTTAATTTTTGATTGGTTACCTCTTGAAAATGATTTACCATCTCCAATACAGATACACCCTTTCCTGTCCCCAAATTAAAAACCTCGTAACTTGACTCCTGATTTTTATTCAACATACGCTTTAAGGCAGTCACATGTGCTTTTGATAAATCAACAACATCAATGTAATCGCGAACACAGGTTCCGTCAGTGGTATTGTAGTCGTTCCCAAATATTTTTAACTCATCACGAATTCCTAAAGCAGTTTGGGTAATAAATGGCATTAAATTATTGGGAACTCCTTGTGGTAATTCGCCAATTTTTCCACTAGGATGCGCGCCAATCGGATTAAAATATCGCAACGCAATGCATGCTGCTTTCTGTGATTTCACATAATCTTGCAATATTTCCTCTGCAATGCGTTTTGTGTTTCCGTAGGGAGACATCGCAGGTTTAATTGGCGATTGCTCAGACACAGGCAGGTCATCAGGATCACCGTAAACCGTGCATGATGAACTGAATACAATTTTGGGCTGATTGCTATTGGAATACGTCTTTAATAAATTTATTAAGGACACTAAATTATTATCATAATATGCTAAAGGCTTTTCATGCGACTCTCCAACGGCTTTTAATGCGGCAAAATGAATCACTGCAGAAATATCAGTATGGCTTTGAAAAAGACGTTTCATTGACTCTTCATTGCGCATATCTAACTTAATAAACTCCGGTTTTGTGCCAGTAATGCTTTCAATTCCATGCAAAACTTTTTCTGATGAATTTGACAAATTGTCAATTATCACAAGCTCATATCCTCTATTTATCAGCTCTACGCATGTGTGCGAACCTATGTATCCGGTACCACCGGTGACAAGTATTTTCTGTTTTCTCATACAACTAAATTAATGCTTAAAGCTATAAAAAAGAGAGGAAACCTGAAAAGATTTTTTTTAATTGGTTCTACTGCAAATTTAGTGTGTAATGATTGAATTATAATGAATAAAGAATTTTACGAAATTTGGAGTAGAACCTAATAATTTAATTAAAATGCAATAAACTAGGATGGGTGAAAAAATAATTCACCATTAATTAAACATTTCGTAACCATTCCGTGTTGTTTATTTAGAGCCTGTCTAAATTGGGGTGTTTTTTATCACCCAATTTCTTGCAGTTTTCATGTGGTTTCAACAAGGTTCGGTTATGAAAATAGCCGACCCTTGCACCATATAAAGCTTATCAAAGTATCGAAATGAACTAAAAGTCTATCCAAGTAAAGAAATCGACCATTTAAGAACCACACTCATTATGATTTTTTATCTTTGACAAATAAATATAGTCAATGAAAACAAAACGCCTGCTTTGTCTTATTCATCATCGCCATGATCGTTCTCCGGGACAGCGATTTCGCATAGAGCAATTCTTACCCGCATTGCAGGATGCCGGTTGGGAAATTCAATATTCCAATATCCTTAATCAAAAAGACGATGCAGTTTTTTATGTTTCTGGACATTATTTTGGAAAGTTTCGCATTATGATAAAAAGCTTTTTTCATCGCCTACGAGATCTAAAGCGAGCAAAAAAAGCAGATATGGTTTTTATTTATCGAGAAGCGTTCATGTTGGGATCCACTTTTTTTGAAAAACGACTTTCAAAAATACAAGTTCCAGTTATTTTTGATTTTGACGATAGCATTTGGCTTAACGACACTTCTGCCGGAAATCAAAATCTAAGTTGGTTAAAAAAACCACAAAAAACCGCAAAAATCTGTCAGTTTTCAGACTATGTGTTTGTTGGAAACACATATCTTGCTGAATATGCGAAACAATTTAATAAACAGGTTCACATTTTCCCAACAGTTATTGATACAAATTACCATAAGCCCTCAAGTGCTAAGCAAAACGAATCAAAGATCTGCATTGGCTGGACAGGAACACAGCCAACCTTAAAGCATTTTGAAACCATTATTCCAACATTAAAAGCACTTCATGAACGCTACCCAGATAAATTATGTTTTCGTGTTATCGTAAATTTTCCATACAAAACAAATGCAATTCCATTAGAAGTTATCCAATGGGAAAAAGCGACAGAAATTGAGACATTACAACATTTTGACATTGGAATTATGCCTTTGCCAGATGATGAATGGACACGTGGAAAATGTGGTTTTAAAGGATTGCAATACATGGCGCTCGAAATACCAACTATTATGTCCCCTGTTGGGGTGAACTCCGATATTATTCAGGATGGAGAAAATGGGTTTTTAGCAAAAAATGAGGCTGAGTGGGTAGAAAAAATATCACATTTGATTGAATCCAAATCATTAAGAAAAACCATAGGTGAAGCTGGACGAAAAACGGTGGTGGAAAACTATTCAAAACAAGCCTGGAAAGATGTGTACATCCGTTTTTTTCAAGAATTAAGCATGAAGTCTTAATTCATACCTGATTGTCTTCCTTAAATTCCTTATCTTTGCATCTTAAAATGCAGAATTATGAGTGATATCAGAGTACGATTTGCGCCAAGTCCGACCGGACCACTTCATATGGGAGGTGTTCGAACGGCTTTATTTAATTATTTATTTGCCAAAAAGTATAACGGGAAATTTATTTTACGAATTGAAGACACCGATCAAAGTCGATATGTTGAGAGTGCAGAAGATTACATTATGGAATCGTTAACCTGGTGCGGAATTAAATTTGATGAAGGCATAAAAGAAGGTGGCGATTTCGGACCCTATAAACAAAGCGAGCGTAAAACAATTTATCAAAACTATGTACAACAACTGATTGATAGCGGAAATGCGTATTATGCTTTTGATACCGCCGAAGAACTCAAAACCGAACGGGCTAAAGCCGAAGCTCAAAAAACAAGTTTTGCGTACAATTACATCACTCGTAAGCAATTAAATAACAGCTTAAATTTAGAACTTACAGAAACCTTAAAACGCGTTGAATCTGGTGATAATTACGTGATCCGTTTTAAAATGCCGGATGAACCTGTTGACGTTCCAATGAAAGACATAATCCGTGGTGATGTTACTTACAATACCGCTAATTTAGACGATAAGGTCTTGTTCAAGTCAGATGGTTTGCCAACTTATCATCTTGCAAATATTGTAGATGATCATTTGATGCAAATATCCCATGTAATTCGCGGAGAAGAATGGTTGCCGTCCATGCCGCTTCATGTTTTACTATATAAAGCATTGGAATGGAAAGCACCAGAATTTGCTCATTTACCCTTGATTTTAAAACCCACGGGAAAAGGAAAACTCAGCAAACGTGATGGTGATAAATTAGGATTTCCGGTTTTCCCGATTGAATGGAATCCCGCTGAAGGAGAATCGGCTCACGGATATCGTGAGGACGGATATTTTCCCGAAGCCTTTGTTAATATGCTGGCATTATTGGGATGGAATCCTGGAACAGAACAAGAGCTTTTCAGTATGGATGAGCTTATTAAAACCTTTGACTTAGAACGTGTCAACAAAGCCGGAGCCCGTTTTGATCCTGAAAAAACCAAATGGTTTAATCATCAGTATCTGATACAGAAATCGAATGAAGCACTCGCGGCAGATTTTAAATCAATTTTAGAAAAGAAACAGATTGCTTTTGATGACTTAAAACTTGCACATATTATTGGACTTGTAAAAGAGCGAGTGCAATTTGTTTCTGAATTGTGGGAGCAATTAGATTTCTTTTTCATTAGCCCCGATGCCTATAATCCAAAGTTGCTAAAAAAATCTATGAAAGGTGATTCACCTGAGATATTGGCAGAGGTTAAAACATTGCTTTCAAAACAAAATGATTTTTCATCCCAAACATTAGAAGATGTTGTAAAAGCATGGATTGAAAGTAAAGGAATCGGATTCGGGAAAGTAATGACTCCTTTACGTTTAGCGTTAGTTGGTGAAGGAAAAGGACCACATTTATTTGATATTTTAGAAGTATTAGGGAAAGCAGAAAGCCTAAAACGCATTGAAAATTTGTTAAATCATCAAACTATAAATAATGAGAACAGCTGAAATTAAAACTGAAAAAGGCGTCATGAAAGTTGAATTTTACGACAATGACGCGCCGAATACGGTAGATAACTTTTGCAAATTGGCGAAAGAAGGATTTTATAACGGATTGCGATTTCATCGTGTGTTGCCAAACTTTGTAATTCAAGGTGGATGTCCTCACTCACGCGACGAAAATAGTGACCGTGTAGGAACTGGAGGCCCGGGTTACAGCATTGATTGCGAATTGGATGGTGATAATCAATACCACGACAGAGGTGTATTATCCATGGCCCATGCAGGAAGAAATACCGGAGGATCACAATTTTTTATCTGCCACAGCCGCGCAGGTACTGCCCATCTTGACCGTCAACATACTTGTTTCGGTAAAGTTGTGGATGGTATCGATATAATTGATGATATTCGTGCTGGCGATTTAATTGAAAAAATTGTTGTTTCTGAATAAACTAAAATGAACATATTTATAAAAAATACGAGGTTTAGGCTTTGGATTTTTTTATTCCTATGGGATAAGCGCTAAGCATCATCAAGCAGATTAAAATTCTCGAATACATCAGTTTAAACATCAATAAAAGGATGCTGTTATTGGTACTAATACCGGAATTTTTGATTTTAAAATGGTATAATTTTGGGTTTGCAGAAAGCAATTTCCAACTGTTATAGCTTAATGGACAAAATTAATGGTAATAGCTTTTGTAACTGTTATTATTACTGCTTTTGAGGCAAATTAAAGCTTATGAAAAAAAATTCATACCTTGACCTTTCAAAATCAGAGCCTATGAAAACAATTATTGATCTTTTCGAAGAGAGCGTAAAAACCTTTGCAGATAATCCATTTCTGTGGGAAAAACAAAATGGGAAATATCAAGCAACAAGTTATCAAGCAACAAAAACTGAAGTTGAGATTATTGCTGCTGGGCTGATGTCAATTGGTGTTCAGGAAAAAGACCATGTGGCATTATTGAGTGAAGGAAGAAATCAGTGGGTCATTAGTGAGCTGGCGATATTGTATAATCATGCAGCCGATGTCCCTTTATCGATTAAACTGGAAGCGAAAGACATTCTTTTTCGAATAAATCACTCCGAATCAAAATTTTTAATTGTATCAGGACAACAAACTAAAAAAATCGAGAAAATTAAATCCGAATTCACACACATTCAACACATCATATATCTTGATACTGTTCCTGAATCAGATCCCAAAGGAATATCTTATAAAAAGCTATATGCACAAG
Organism: Bacteroidota bacterium; assembly: GCA_034658655.1. Taxonomy (GTDB): domain Bacteria; phylum Bacteroidota; class Bacteroidia; order Bacteroidales; family ML635J-15; genus JAQIBY01. Next base: position 9,939 of record JAYEFQ010000052.1, on the reverse strand, counting down.
GAAAAATGCTTGTGAAAGAACAGCCGGATGCCATTTTAAAACGCAAAAAAAACATTCAAAATAATTCTTGGGCAAATATCACATATACATCCGGGACAACCGCTGATCCAAAAGGAATTATTTTAACCCATAGAAATTATACGGCAAATGTCGAACAGGCATATAGTTTAATGGATATTCCCGAACACTATAAAACCCTGCTGATTCTTCCGCTTGACCATTGCTTTGCTCACGTGGCAGGCATATACAGCTTCATGGGGAAAGGCGCATCCTTGGCAATGGTTGAAAGTGGCAGTACGCCCTTACAAACTCTGAAAAACATCCCCAAAAACATTCAGGATATAAAACCAGATTTGTTATTGAGTGTTCCTGCTCTGGCAAAAAATTTCAAGAAAAATATTGATGCAGGCATTAAAGCCAAGGGAAAATTAATGTATGGCTTGTACCAAATAGCACTGAGCAATGCATATAAATACAACAAAGAAGGATTTAATAAGGGCAAAGGATTTAATGTTTTAAGAAAACCAATACATGCACTGTTTGATGCAATTTTATTTAAAAAAATTCGTCAATTTTTCGGTGGAAATTTGAAAGTTTTTATTGGTGGAGGCGCATTGCTTGATATTGAGTTGCAACGTTATTTTTATGCCATCGGAATACCCATGATGCAAGGCTATGGACTATCTGAAGCCACTCCAATTATTAGTTCAAATGCATTGCATAAACATAAATTAGGCTCAAGTGGCTTCATGGTTGACAAGCTTGATATCAAAATTTGTGATGAGGATGGAAACACATTGCCTGTAGGACAAAAAGGAGAAATTGTTGTCAAAGGAGAAAATGTAATGTATGGCTATTGGAAGAATGAAAGAGCCACTGAGGAAACTATTATTGATGCTTGGCTACATACCGGCGATATGGGATATATGGATACGGATGGGTTTCTTCATGTCTTAGGCAGATTCAAAAGTCTGTTAATTGCCAGCGATGGTGAAAAATACAGTCCCGAAGCTATTGAAGAATCACTAAGTGAGAAAACTAAATTTATTGATCAGATTGTACTTTATAACAATCAAAATCCATATACCGTTGGATTAGTCTATCCGAATTATAATGCGTTAGAGGCTGCACTAAAGTCACATAATCTCAATTTATCAAGTAAAGAAGGACAAGAAAAAGTATTAAAATTAATTCAGCAAGATATCAATCATTTTAAAAAAGGTGGAGATTTTGAAGGCGAATTCCCTGAACGTTGGTTGCCATCAGCAGTTGCAATACTCTCAGAGGGATTTACTGATCAAAATAAAATGATGAACAGTACTATGAAAGTTGTGCGTGGAAAAGTTGCCGAGCATTATAAGGATACCATTGATTTTTTATATGATTTCAATAATATTGAGATTGCTAAAAAGCATAAAATCAATGCAATTTCTGCCCGTGACAAGCTGATAGTCAATTAATCATTTTTAAATTTGATTATATTACAAATCGAACAATAAGGTAAACGGCAGAAATAATAAATGACCAAATTAGCCACGATTTTACTGGTATATAATCACTGGTTTTAATATGCATTTTATCTGAGAGATAAGCCGTCATTATCAGTTTTTGAGAAAGATAAGCAACCAAAGTAGCAAGTGCAACACCTTCAATTTCCCAGAAAGAAATAAACCAAATTGAAAGGCTCACATTAATAAACAATTCTATCATCGAAGAAATCATGACAATCTTTGTTTTCTTTTGGGCAATAAGAATGGTTTGCGGGAAAATTAATCGTGAAATAATGATTAATAAATAAATATTAAACACATCGGCACTTTCTTTAAACTCTGGATTAAAAATAATCGGATAAATAAATTTTGATGTCAGAAGTAAAATGATACTTACTGGAAATAAATAGCTTATCAGTTTTTTTGAACGCCTTTTAAGTATCGATAAACTTGTTTCTAAATTAATTTTTCCGGAAAATTCAGGAATCATCGCATTACTAAATGCATTGGCAAGTAAAACAACAAAAGGCAGTTCTCTGGCACCGTATCTGAAAATTGCAAAAGTTGCTTCGCTGAATCGGTTTGACACTAAAAACCCGTCAACATAGCTTGCAGAACCGGAAAGTAAAATACTAAAGATTAATGGTGTTGCAAGCCCCAAATGTTCTCGGATATATAAAAACGATACTTGGAATTTACTGTGTCTAAATAACAAATAAGTTAAAAAGAGAAACTTTAACATATTCACGGCAACCAAGCCGTATAGTCCATAACCCAAATCATATCCCAGCAATATAGGTGTTGTGACAAAGAACAATTGCAAGCTGAAACTAATTACTCCATATAGTACAATTCTCTTTGATTCATTTTTTAATAAAAAAATATATTCAATCAGATTATTCGGGCCTGATAAAACAATGTAAGCAACAAGGATTTTTAAGTAAGGAAGCTTATCGGTATGTAAGCCTAAAAAACCTGCGATACTTTCATTGCTGATAAAAACAAATAGTCCGGCAAGGCTACTGAAAAGTAATAAAATAAGAAAGCTGTTAAAAAGTAGCGGGTTTTTGCTTAATTCAGAATTTCCATATCTCTGACTTGTTTTAAATAATGGCATTAAGGATTGAATTAAACCACTAATCCAGAAAAAACTTACACCACCGGCAATTAGCAAAAACGTTTCATAAATTCCGATCTCCCCTGTACTAAGCTGAGACTTTGAAAAAATAATGCTAATTAGGAATAAAATACCGAAGCGAAACAACTGAAATAGCTGTAACCCACTGATGTTGGTTATTTTTGCATTAATTTTCACAGGTTTTCTTTCATGCAAAGATAATATTCAAATGCTTGCATCAGATTTTATTTACATAAAAACTTGTAAATTATTGTTTTTATTATTTATCTTTGCACTTCTAAACATGGTGGATGTAGCTCAGTAGGTTAGAGCACTGGATTGTGGTTCCAGGGGGCGTGGGTTCAAATCCCATCTTCCACCCAAAACAAAGGCTTCCGATAGGGAGCCTTTTTTATTACGACATAGCGAGTGAAATTTATTTCAACGAGCGTATGGAATAATAAAAAGTAAAGGCAATGTAAGTGCCTTTGTTTTGATTATCCCCCTTCACAGGGCATCACTGAAAGTAATCCCATCTTCCACCCAAAACAAAGGCTTCTGATAGGGAGCCTTTTTTATTATGACATAGTGAGTGAAATTTATTTCAACGAGTATAAAGTTCGTACTTTATGAACTTTCTACTTTAAAAACTTCACAAACTGTATAGGCAGGGCTAAATTGTTTCTTTCTTGTTCTTTCTACCCCGACCTAAAGGTCAGGGTTAATCACATACTCAATTTATTTGAATACTTATCACTCCTTTTTTATTCAATTTTTCTTTGCGAAACTTTGCTCCTTTGCGAACCTCTGCGCTACTTTCCCCTACGCGTCAAACTCCTTTTATTTTTCCTTTGCGTTCCTTTGCACCTTAGCGAAACTTTGCGCTATTTTACCTTGCGTGTCAAACTCCTTTCATTTTTCTCTGCGCTACTTTTCCTACGCGTCAAACTCCTTTCATTTTCCTTTGCGAAACTTTCCCCTACGCGTCAAACTCTTTTAATTTTCTTTGCGTCCCTTTGCACCTTAGCGAAACTTTGCGCTATTTTACCTTGCGTGTCAAACTCCTTTCATTTTTCTCTGCGCTACTTTCCCCTACGCATCAAACTCCTTTCATTTTCTTTTGCGAAACTTTCCCCTACGCGTCAAACTCTTTTAATTTTCTTTGCGTCCCTTTGCACCTTAGCGAAACTTTGCGTTAATTTTCTTACCCGTCAAACTCTTTTTAGTTTTCCTTTGCGCTACTTGGTTTCATCACCAGCCGATTAATCCATGCATTTTACAAACTTTCAACTCTATAAAACATGGCGTGATTTTTGCATAATATGCGGTTAATTTTTGATCGATAATTTCATCTAAAAACACGCTTATCCATGAAATTAGAGGCGTTGTGTATTTTTTAAAAAATGATAAAAACATGAAACAAAGTATCTTATTATTGCTGATCTTTTTGATTGCTATTACCCAATTACAAGCTCAGACAATTAAAGTTACGGATAAATCAACCGGAAAACCCATTGCCAATGTCAGCGTAATTAATTTCAGCGAAACAAAAACAAGTATCAGCAACAAACATGGCATTGTTGATTTAATTGATTTCCAAAAAAATGATACCTTGGTATTTCATCACACAGCATTTCAGACAATAATAATTTCTGTTCCAGAGCTAAAGAAAGCCGACTATAAATTAGCAATGTTTCCGAGTGTGATACATTTGAAAGAAACCGTTGTTTCTGCGAGTCGTTGGGAGCAGAAAAAAGAGGAAGTTCCAATACATATTGCTAATATTTTTAATCGTGAGATACAATTAATGGAGCCTCAAACTGCCGCTGATATGCTTGGTGGAACGGGACAAGTATTCATTCAAAAATCGCAAATGGGTGGTGGTTCACCTATGCTTCGCGGATTTGCATCAAATAAAGTGCTGATTGTTGTGGATGGTATTCGTATGAACAATCCAATTTATCGACATGGAAATTTACAAAATGTTATTTCTGTTGACCCGAATGCTTTGCAAGCGTGTGAAGTGATTTTTGGTCCCGGTTCTGTTATTTATGGAAGCGATGCTATTGGCGGAGTTATGGATTTTCATACCTTAGATCACCAATTTTCGGGAAATGATTCATTGAATTTCTCAGGAAATGCCTTGGTAAGGTATAATTCCGGAAATCAAGAAAAAACCGGACATTTTGATATTAACATTGCAGAGGGAAAATGGAGTTCTATTACTAGCGTTTCTGCATCAGATTTCAGCGATTTACGGATGGGTAAAAATGGTGTTTCTTCAGAAAATCTAAATCATTTTACAAAAAATAATGTTGTCTTGCGATATGATGATAAAGATTCGGTTGTCCCCAATTACGATCCCTATCTTGCACGATTTTCAGGATACTCACAACTGAATATCCTTCAAAAACTGGCATATAATATCAATGAATACAAAAGCATAGAATACGCATTCCACTACAGCTCAACAAGTAATGTGCCCCGTTATGACAGGCTCACCGAAATAAAATCGGAGCTGCCGAAATATGCACAATGGTATTACGGACCACAGGAATGGATGATGCATGCTTTAAAATATGAAGATCATAAAGCAAATTCAATGTATGATGAAATGAAAGTGCAAATGGCATATCAGGATTACACAGAGAGCAGGCATGACAGAAAATTATATTCAGATATATTAAGACATCGCACTGAAAATGTACAAATGTTGAGTTTGAATTCAGATTTCTTTAAACCCTTAGATGCCAAAAATGCACTTTTTTACGGATTTGAAGGAACTATAAGCAAAATTCACTCATACGGACATCAGGAAAACATTATGACTAATGAAGAGGAAATGGTCGCTCCCCGATATCCGGATAATTCTGATTACAGCTCAGCTGCTTTATATACTATGTACCGTCACTTATTAAGTTCCAAAATCACCATAAATACGGGAGCTCGAATGAATGCAGTATATGCCTTTGCGCCTTTTTCATCCACTTTCTATGATTTTCCATATCATAAAATTGGAATGACGGGTTTAGCGCCTAATGCTATGGCAGGTTTGGTTTACAATCCAAATTTAACTTGGCAAATGAACTTGAATTTAAGCACAGGATACAGAGCCCCGAATATTGACGATCTTGGAAAAGTTTTTGATTCAGAACACGGAGCAGTGGTGGTGCCGAATGAAAATTTGCAGCCTGAATATGCTTATAATGTAGATTTCAGCACAAGTAAAACCATTGAGGATATGATTCGCATTGATGCAGGCGCATTTTATACGGTTTTAACAAATGCCATGCTACGTGATGATTATCAATTTGATGGCAGGGATTCTATCATGTATGATGGTGAAATGTCTGATGTTCAGGCAATTCAAAACATTGGCCGTGTGGATGTATATGGTGCTTTTGCCGGTATTTATGCAGATTTATATCGTAATATTTCTTTTAAATCACAAATAAATTACACTGCCGGAGCTAATCAAGACGGGAATCCGTATCGACATGTACCGCCACTGTTTGGGCAAACTCATCTGTTACTAAATTTCGGAAATGTAAAAATTGATGCCTATGCAGTGTATAACGGTGAAATTTCGCCGGATAAACTTAGCCCTGAGGAGCATGGTAAAACGCATATGTACCTATCTGATGTAGATTATGCAGCAGAACAAGTAGCTTTGCCTGAATCGGAACGATTTAACGAAGAGGGATTGTATTCCCCCGCATGGATGACATTAAATCTGAAATTTAATTATGCCATGAATGAAAATCTATACATTTCCGTTGCCGGAGAAAATCTGACCGATCAATTATACAGACCATACTCTTCTGGAATTCCCGCAATGGGCAGACGAGTGATGTTAAGTTTGCGTGCAAATTTTTAATTCGTGAAATTATACTAACCTCCATTTGTTTATATTAATTGAAAAAGTACCAGTATTTAATTCAAAAGTATCCACTTCTAATATCTTTTTTTGGAAATCTCTCTCCCTAATAGACAGAGAGTTTCAGAAAAAAGAAATTATCCCCATCAGGATACTTTTCGATTAATAGGGTGGGGAGTTTTCAGTTAATACATGCATCATTTTTTTCAGAAAAATAATGCGTTTCGCCTATACAAATGATGTTTTTTGTTGCCAATTTCTCAAGCTGTGCCTGACTTAAGAATGACAATAATAAAAGCAAAACTAAATATACGCACTTACGAAGCATAGAAATTCTTTTTGTTTTAATGTGAGAAGCTTGTTTTCAGCTCATTAATATTCAAATACATTTAATCTAACACCTTTTTCACAAACGCATCTCCATTATCTGCCGTGAGTATGGTTTTGGAAATAATGCTTGTATCAGAAAGCTCATACCAGCGTATGTTGTAAAAATCTATGTTGACATTTTCCCATGATTCATCATACGTAAAAACTATATTTTCAAGACCAAGCTCCTCAACGAAATCATGGGAAGTGATGAATCTGATTTTTCTGATTTGCTTATGTCGTAGATATAAACTGTCTAAGCGATACAACATATTGGTGGTACATCCTTTGCATTGGGGACCACAAATAAACATGTACCGCTTGTATGAATCACTGTAATAGGGTTTGTCCTGCAAGAAATGCATAATAATTTCATGTTCTCCGGCTTTTTTTACTGTCTCCTCTGTGCTGTTTTTGCAGGCATATACCATTGTTATGGTAGCAAGCAAAAGAATACTCAGCGGGATAATTGTGTTTCGAATAGGTGTAAACATAGTGTATCTGTTCGTTTTTCATATCTGGGTTCTCCAAAAAGCAAGCCATCTTTTGTAGAAATAAACCAGCCTGCAGCAACAATGGTGTCAAGCATAATTTCATCCATTAAATTCAGATTTTCATCAAAAACCATTAACGAATTCCGTGCGCGTGGAATTTTGGCTTTGTGTAAACCATCGGGGTCAGGTATTTCTTTGCTACGGTGTTTTACTGTCTGATAATAAAGTGAATTGTATGAATCATATCGTAAGCCGAGGTAGCGGGGTTCTGTTTTGCCGTATTTCTTAATAAAAGCAAAATTACTCATTGCTGAATCGGGTACAGGGGATATAGAATCAATATGCCGGCTCGAATGTTCCGTAGCTGAATAATGTCCTGTTTTGTAATTGTATTGATAGAGGATACCGGTTTCAGGATAGGAAAATACCACTGTGGAATCATTGACACAAAAAAAGTGGTAAGGATTTCTGTATTTCAGACTATTAAGAAACGGTTTTTCTGAATATCGACCATAAATGGATAAGCTATCATTCATTATATCGATAATCAATCCTGATGGTTTAAAGAAAAGATTTTTTATGCTGTCATAAGTTGCTTTTGCAGTAACCGGGATAAACAGCCGTTGGTTTTTGTATTGCATCTTGTGACCTAAATACGAAATGAAAACGTAGGGCAAAGATATTGTTGGTTTTTTCTTGTACAAGTTAAAACTGTCAGTAATTTGGTCCTGCAGATTAAACTGGTAAACCTTATGTTCAGGCCGGGAAATAGCAAAGATGGTATCATGATTGACAACACACCATTGATTATGTGGTTCTAATAGTGGTTTACTCAATACCTTTTTTAGCGGAAAAACCTCTTTTTCACCGTTTATATTATAAATTACAAAGCTGGAATCCTGCGTGTTGACATAATATAAGAACGCTTCTCCTTTGATTGTTGACAAGTTAAAACTGAGCAGATGGCCTAAGCTTTCACTCAAACCATCTACGACAAGCTTAATTTCCTTCTTGTGAGGTAATTCAACATTGCTTTGATTGCAACTAATTATCAATAATAAAACAAAAAGTGTTAAACTTAATTTTCTCATTAATCAATATTTAATTGCAATGTGAATAAGTTGTTATTACTATCGCTAGGGTCTGTGCCTGGCAGTGAAAAGTAGAAATAAGATATCTCTGAACCCTGGTGCTTTGTATGTCCAATTATAAGCTCATCATTAATAATACTGTGTACTGTACTTTCCTGTAGCATAGGAAATAAATTGTGCCAGTTTTCTTTTTCGAAAAATGCTTTTGTTTCATCATTATTATAATATTTAAGGAATCGGCTGTAAATGATATTATTAGATTTTGCACGAACGGTTACTTCCCATAAACAATCTCCTGAATCTGTTGGTAAACAAGCACACACACCATTCTCTAATATTATGAGCGTTTTCTCTTGCCAGACAAAACGGTAAGGTGGGTCGATTTCATTGCCTTTACTTTCATCAATGGTTATCCCTTCTTGTGTTGAATAATAACTCATATCAATAAAATCACTTAACTCTATGTCTATCGAATTGGTTTCTTTAACTTTTTCTAAATCTTCTTTTTCACAACTCACAAAGAAGATACTCAGGAACAATCCTGCAAAAATGCTTAAAATTAAAAAATGCTTTTTCATAATAAATTTGTTTTTTAGGGTTAAAAATTATGTCTATGGTATGGATCCGATACCAGAAACAAAATTACCCCCCTAAAATAATATCCAAATAATAAAATATGTTGTTCAACATTGATAAGAATTATTAATCCAAAATATATTCTCTCGTCCTAAAATTGGTTGACACTTTTATTTAATCCCTCAACTTAAAGTTTTCGCCGAGATAGACTTTCCTTACTTGTTCGTCTTCTGAGAGTTCTTGGGAAGTGCCAGATTTTAGAATATTACCTTCAAACAATAAATAAGCGCGGTTAGTAATGGAGAGGGTTTCATGCACATTATGGTCGGTAATTAAAATTCCAATATTTCGGTATTGTAGTTCGCCAATAATTTTTTGAATATCCTCAACTGCAATAGGATCCACACCGGCAAAAGGCTCATCCAAAAGGATAAAGGATGGATCGAGGGCTAAAGCACGTGCGATTTCGGTACGACGACGTTCGCCACCGGACAATTGAAAGCCTTTTGATTTTCGGATGCGCTCCAAACCAAATTCCGAAATTAATTTATTAGTTTTTTGAATTTGATCGTTTTTTGAAAGTTTTGTCATCTGCAGAACCGCACGTATGTTATCTTCCACACTCATTTTTCGAAAAACAGAAGGTTCTTGTGCAAGATATCCAACACCAAGACGAGCTCGTTTATATATTGGATAACGAGTAATATCCTTATCATCAAGGAAAATCTTACCTTCATTCGGAACAACAAGCCCAACCATCATATAGAATGTTGTAGTTTTTCCGGCACCATTCGGACCAAGCAAACCAACAATTTCTCCTTGATTCACTTCAACAGATACGCCTTTAACAACCGTTCGTTTTCCGTATTTTTTTACAAGCTTTTTAGTGTGAAGCTTCATGTGCACGATATATATTTTTTCAAAG
>JAYEFQ010000051.1:13208-18858 GCA_034658655.1 Bacteroidota bacterium | reverse complement strand
ATCCGAATCCACCAGCGTTTTATCGGTAACCACAGATGTTACAAAAGAAATTGACTGCAAGCAGCTTATAGAAAAAACCATTGCAAAATTCGGACGCATTGATATCCTCATCAATAATGCAGGAATTTCTATGCGAGCCATTTTCTTGAACATGGAATTGGAAGTTATGCGGCAAGTCATGGATGTAAACTTTTGGGGCACAGTTTATTGCACAAAACATGCCTTACCTGAGTTATTAAAAACGCATGGCTCAGTTGTTGGAATTTCCTCCGTTGCCGGGATGCATTCACTGCCTGCACGAAGCGGATACTCTGCATCGAAATATGCCATGCAAGGTTTTTTAGATACGATTCGGATTGAACACAGACATCAATTACATGTCTTAGTTTTTGCTCCCGGATTTACATCCACAAACGTTCGTGTTGCAGCATTAACTGCTAATGGTACTCCACAAGGACATACTCCAAGAAAAGAAGAAAAAATGATGTCTGCTGAGCATGTTGCAAAACGAATTCGACTGGCAATTAAACTAAAAAGACGTTTTATTACCATTACTTTTGCAGGACATGCTGTAAATTTGGTTAAAAAATTCTGGCCGGCATTAATCGATTGGAGTTTTTATCGTGCAATGAAAAAAGAAACAGACTCGCCACTAAAATAAGCAGGATTATTCACGCTGGTTAATAATCTCAAAACGATGTGAAATCTGATTTCCATTTTCATCAACTAAACTCAAAATATGTTCGCCAATATCTGGCTGCACTGCAATTTGATGATTTGAAATCGTAGTTGCAAGGTAAGTATCGTCTAAGTGCCAATGAATTTTTGCTTCAGGATTATGATGCACGGCTTCAAACACAATCTTACTTTGCTTACCATCCAAATCCGTTGGTACAAAAATTCGCATTTTATCATCAGGATAAATAATCTGCATGGGCTTTTCAGCGCTTGCACTACAATCGGGATGATATGGCGGAGCACCCTGATACCAAGGATTTTTCTGACGATAAAACCACTCCATTGCCGGTGGTAAAACAAAAGCACTCGCTTCCTGCATATCAGCTTTCTCATAACATGATCTATTCACTCGATATTTCCCCGATTTATCGAGATGAACTAACTGATGATAAGGACATTGCGGGAAATAATACGCTGAAGCAGGAATCCAACTAGAATCAACATCTTCACAAAAATTATTATTCAAATATCCAGATTTCGAACAAACCGGCATTTCAATTAAGTCATCCCAAGGGCAATCAAACCATTTATCATAAGCGGGCAGCTGTTCGAATAAATCGAAAAGTAATGGAGCGGCGGCTTTTATTCCAATAAGGCCGGGTCTTCCCTCCCCATCAGCATTTCCAACCCAAACCGCTACAGTATAATCAGGCGTCAAACCAATTGCCCATGCATCTCGAAAACCATAACTAGTTCCAGTTTTCCAAGCGATTGCCTGCGAGGAACTAAAAAACTCCCATTCGCCTTGCTGTGTCGGTCGTTTCAGCGACTTTAATGCCTCGAGGGTAAACCAAATTCCCGAAGCTGTAAGCCGACTTTCAGATTTTCGCAAAAATGGAAACACACTATCAGTTTTAAAGTAAATTAAAGGATGTATGTCACTGTCAAAATAGTGTGCATTATGCTCAGTATAATTTAATAAGCGTCGGCCCATAGCAGCATAAGCCGCACAAAGCTCATCAAGCGATGCTTCTGCGCCACCGAGGATTAAGGACAAACCATAATGCGAAGCCGGCTTATCAATACTAGTAATTCCCATTGATTGCAAATCATTAAGAAAAACAGGAACGCCATGTTTTTGCAACATATTAACAGAAGGCACGTTAAGTGACCGAATTAATGCCTGCGATGCCGGAACAGCTCCATCATAATCCATATTAAAATTCTGTGGTGAAAAATTTCCGTATCGGGTAGGATAATCAGCAATTAATGTATGCGGCAAAATCTCTCCTTTACTTAACATATGTGCATACAAAAAGGGTTTTAGAATACTTCCTGTACTTCGCTCTGCCGCAGCAACATCAACAAAAGCATCTTGTCCGTAATCAGTAAAAAGCCCTGTATTCCCCACGTATGCTTTTACGGCGCCTGTTCTATTATCAGTAATAATGCAAGCGGCATTATGAATTCCATTTTTTTGCAGTTCGCGTGAATGTCTCTCAGTAATTGCTTTAGCATTTTTCTGAATCTCGGCATTAAGATGCGTCTGATAAATATACTGCTCGGGATATTGAAATTTCATTCGCATTAATAAATGAGTTGTTTCATGCGGAAACGCCCTTAAATGCTCAGGTATTTCCTCTTCAATCGCCAAAAAATACGCCTGCTCGCTTAACAATCCATCCTCATACATTCGTTTCAACAAGCGATTACGTTTTTCAAATAACATGATTCGGTTTTTATTCAAATGAATGGAAGAAGGCGCATTGGGTAAAACCGCCAGCAAAGCAGATTCAGCCCAAGTAAGATTCTCAACGGAGCGTCCGAAATATCGATGTGCAGCAGACTGAATTCCAACCACATTTCCACCATAAGGAGCATGCTGAGCATAGAGATTCAATATTTCAGTTTTCGATTTGCGAATTTCCAATTTCTGAGCCAAAATTATTTCAATCGTCTTTTGAAATAAATTTCGACTTTTTGGGTTTCGTATTAGTCGAATAACCTGCATACTGATAGTAGAACCACCACTGACTACTTTTTTTGCTTTGACATTTTGTATAACAGCCCTACTCATAGAAATCCAATCGACACCTCGATGTTTATAAAAACGCTTATCCTCAAAATACAAAAGACATTGCAGATATTTTTCTGGCAACTCCATTGTATCAGCGAGCGGCAAACGCCACTGCCCATCTTCAGCAATGCTAGCATCTAGAAGCTCCCCATTCACATCACACAAGACATATGCTTTTGGGGAATCTTCAAAATTCATCGGCAAAAAAAGCCAAATTATGAAACCCAATATCGCCGCAGAGAAAGCGACCAACAGTATTTTCCACAATTTTTTCATTCGCTATTCAATCACCCGCCAATCGGCAAAATACTCAACCACGAAATGTGTTTTCGGCTCAGATTGATAATGGAAATTGGAATTGTATGTCCATGCCATACTTTCTGATCCGCCACCGCCTTGAGTGGTAATAAAAAAGCGGTTAGCAAGATGTCCGAAATAATTGGCTTGATTTCGTGGCGAATTTTGGTCACCACCACTCGGATCCACAGGAATCCATCCATAATTCGGCAAATAAACTTCAACCCAACGATGAAATACATCATCGTTACTCACATCATCTCCGCGCAATACAACCGAACCGACATAGCGAGCCGGCAATCCGGCAGCCCTACACATTGCAATATACACAAAGGCATATTCAGAGCAAGAACCGTTTCCGCGCTCAAGCACTGTGGGAGCAGTATTCCATCCTCCACTCATTTCGTAATACATGCGAGGCATTAAATAATCATAAATATTTCGAGCAATCCAATACGGATTTTTTTCATCGCCAACCGCTTCTTCTACTGCGTTTTGAATTACAGGATGTGTCATTTGATATTTTTCGTTATCGGATAAAAACCGTGCATTTATTTCTGCAGGAATCTCATCTAAACCACCCACTTTATCAGGAAAGATAAAATAACGAACATCCCAAACTTTAACATTTGCAGACATTTCAACTTCATGAATTTCATTTGACTTCAAGTTTTTTGTTTGAAAATGTGCCGTTTTTTGTCCCCATTGGTCGGTTGGGAAATCGCTAGGCTTCTCACTGAATTTAATTTCAGAAAGTAATTCCTGGTTATCCCGATTTTCAGCCATTGCAAAATGCACATCGAGCTGAGTAACTTTTCCGGGTCCAAAATTAGTTGCCTGATGGATGTAAGATATTTCGGCAGTTTTCTCGTTTGTACGAAGGAATAAATCTTCATCACTACGAACAAGCTGATGGATTTTTTTATCGAACCAATCGACATTCCATAAATAGCTTCCATCCCATGCCATTCCTTTTGCATATTTGCCGGGAGCATCTGTTATCAAAAGCACTTTTCCGGTTTCCGGACTAATCATATAAATCTCATCTGCTCCCCGATCGCTCAGCCAAAGATAGGTTCCGTCAAACGTAAGTCCTTGCGGTTTTCCTGAAGGTGTGGGAAAAGACTTTATCGTGGTTCCGTCAGCCGTGCTTATTTGTATAATTTTGTCAGAAGCATCATCAACAACCCAAAGATACTCGCCATCAAATGTCAGGCCGATTGGCATCTTGCAGGACAAATCAATCCGATGCAAAACTTCACCGGTTTCCACATCGAGTTTATATGCCAAACCATGATAATTTTCAGCAAGGGGAATGCCACCTTTAATATCCACGCACCACAGCGAATTTCCATCATAAGCTAATCCCATCGGCCAATAAGCAGGACTAGAAATTTCTCGGTTCACATTGCCATTTTCCGAATTTAAAAAATACAATTTATCAGTTTTCCGATCAGCAAGTACCAACTCATTATCAATAAAACATAAACCGGTAGGAAAATCTCCCGGTGTATTTAATGATTTTATAATTTCTCCGGGATAAGAAAATCCGACCTGAGCAAAGGCTAACCCGAGAATAAGCACTTGCATTCTGAGCTTAAAAAATCGCATAAATTGTTTCATACCAAATAATATTTAAAGTTTAACAATTGAATCCATAAAAAAAACACAAAAAATTATAACATTCATAAATATTTCTCGTAAAAGTAATTAGTATCTTTGAAAAATCAATATTGTGAAGGCATGAATTACAGGGATTGACTGCTATTTTCTTCAAAGTATGCTATTGTGAAAGGAAACAAACTAAAACTAAAGTATATGAAGTGTTTTTACGGTCTTTTAATCTTAATCATAACTTTTGGGGTTTCTACAGCACAAAGCGATTTTAATGAACCTCCTACCCGCAGTGAATTTGAACAGGTTAAATCGAAAATTCAGGTTTACGAACGCAACTTAAACAATGTAACGTCGCGCATGAACGGAATTAATGCCGAAATTGACAATGCATTTGTGCGTTTAGATTCTGTCATGTATGAACAGGAATATTATTTAGACTCTGTCATTCAACGCATGGCACTTGAAAGTCAGGGAATACAGAAAGATGCGGTTGCGAAATTTCTCACTACTGAGGATTTAGATCCGATACACAAGGAAATAGATAAAAAACTCGATGCCCAAAACGAGGGAAACATGCTTTTAATTTATGGACTTGCTGTAGGAATTGGGTTCTTGCTGCTTCTCTTAGTTCTTTTCTTTATCCTTTCGGGAATAAAAGTTAAAAAACTAAAAAAAGAATTGTTGGCACTTCAGGAAGAAAATAAAACAGCAATGGAATCCGGCATGGCTGAAATGAAAACCAGCATAGCGAAAATAGAAAGCATGCATAAAGCAGACAACGAACAACTTAAAAAAGAAATTGAGAAACAAACCTCCGCCGTTAGGACATCAACCGATTTATCGGTAAAATCACTGCAAGAAAAGTCCGCCGAAAACATGAAAACCATCAACAGTAAGCTAGAGTCTGGAATTGCAGAAGTCAATGCCGCATGGAAAGAAGCAATAGATTCCATGAAAAAAAGCAACGATGAGAAGCTCAAG
>JAYEFQ010000051.1:0-13108 GCA_034658655.1 Bacteroidota bacterium | reverse complement strand
TTTTCACCATTAAGGAATTAAGGTAGTTAAGGTTTTCATTAAGATTTTTAAAACTGTTAGCAGTTTAGCACATTTTCCTTAAACCCTATCTCCTAACACCTAACTCCTAACTCCTGTCACCTGACCTCTAATACTTCAGATTCAAATACATACCAAATATAGGCGTCCACTTTTTCATACCCAATTTCGTAAAGTGATTTTGCATAGTTTCTCACTTGCTGCTCATAGCGTTGATTATGTTTTTTCCCAAATTTATAATCAACAACAATGACATTATTGTCGCGAATCATTACACGATCTGGCTTTCGAACTGAACCATCGGGAAATAAAATTTCTTGCTCAACCATCACCTGATAATCGCCATAAAACCAATCGCGTACCTCTGGCATATCTATGGCTTGCTGCAATCTGGCTTTCAAATCGTGGGCTGCCATTTTTTCAATCCGTCCTTTACGCACTAAATTATCAACGGCTGCATCTAAATCATCAGCAGACACACATTGCTCTAATATTTCATGGGCAATGCTTCCAAAACTGATTTTATTACGAATAATTTCATCCTGATTCAAGTTGATAAATGCATCCGGATGATGATATCGCAGTTTTTGTCCCCGATTATTCAATGGATATTCATTTAAGTCAATGGCATTTGTGTCACTTTTCTTTTTCTCATTTACACTAATTTCACCAAATGTAAAGCGATTTTTCTCGCTATCCCATAAAGTATCCCAATTGGGGAAATCGGCTGTTGATTCAACTTCCTCGGAAATATTAATATCCACTACATCACATAAAAGCTCATCTAAATATGAATAATATGATTTTTTGCTTTTGCTTTTTGTTTTTGTTTTCACATCGCGCAACCAGAGCCACAAGCCTTCTTCTGCACGAGTAATTGCAACATAAAACATATTCATCATATCAACTTGCCGTTTGTAATACTCGTTTTGATATGCAGCTTTAAAATGAGATGTGAGCATTTCCTTTTTGTAATGCACCATCACCACAGGCATCTCATTAAATGGCGGCGATTCTGGCTTTAACCACAAGTTTGTAGAAAATCGCATCGAATTGATTTCCCAATCTAAAAACGGAATAAATACAAAGCGATATTGCAATCCTTTTGCTTTGTACAAAGTTGAAATAACAATGGCATCAGCAGCTTCAGGCAAGGCTAATTTTGGTGCTTTTTTCTCAAACCAATCTGAAAAAGCGATAATATCGGCAGGATTTCGTTGCGAAAACATGTTTATCTGATCTTGAAATGCTGTTAAATATCCATAAAACTGAGGCAAATGCTGCAAGCCAAAAATTGAAATTAAATTTTCGGTTAAATCATACAGCGGGGAACCAGACAAATCGCGATAATGGGCTTTATATGTATCAGGCAAACTGCTTAAAAGTGCCTGTTCAATAGATGGTTTATCATCAGATTCAGGATGCGGTTGATAGCTCTCATTTCCAAGGACATCACGCTGATATGAAAAAACCAGTTGATTTAATGCCATTAAATTTTCTGGATTTGCAATATGATTAAAAGCCGAAAGTAAGCACTTTATCACCGGATGCTCGGACAATACCAAGCTATCTGCTGAAACAATCGGAAAACGATGTGCATCAGGCAGATTTACAGCCTTTTGATCTTCTTTCATTAATCGAACAGCAATTTCTCCGGCATCCTTATTTTTGCGTGTAAGTACGGCCATATCTCCGGCTGAATATCCTAGCGAAAACAAACGATGCATTTCATCGACCATCGCATCCATTGCAGCAGTTCGCCAATCGTCATCTTTCTCGGCAGGCAATTTTTCCATCTGCACATATCCATAAGGCGCCGATTTTGCGTTGGGTGTTTGTTCAAAATCTGAATACAGCTTGCTTAAATCCATTGCTGCGGGAATCGTTTCAAACACTTCGGCAAGATTTACATTAAAGGCCGGAATTATCCGCTTTATCAATGCATTATTGAATTCCACAATATTTTTCCGACTTCGAAAATTCACATGCAAGGAAATGGGGTTTTCGGCAGGTAGCTCCGTTTCAATTTCTTTAGAAAGAATATTCCAATCGCCATTTCGCCAGCGAAAAATAGATTGTTTTACATCACCGACAACCATCACCTCTCCGCCTTTTGACAAGCCTTCTTGTAATAAAGGTTTCAGAATATCCCATTGCATGCGGGAAGTATCTTGAAATTCATCCAACATAAAATGCAAATATCTCGTTCCGATTTTCTCATAAACAAACATGGCATTTTCTTTTACCACAATTTCGTGTAAAAGCTGCGACATCTGTGAAGGAAAATAGATATTGCGCTCTTGACACAATTTGCGAAGTGCGGCATTCAAATCCAGAAAAACACCAAAATCATTGATGCTTAATAAAATCAGCTTGGCTGTATTGTACTCAGGAATGGTTTTTCTATGATAATCCAACATCTCAACAATGAGCGGATGAATTTGTGTAACGGCAAAATCCACTAAGGCAGCATTGCTTTTATTTCCTTTTGAAATCAAGGTTTCAGGATCCTCATAAGCATCCATCGCCCGGGTACCGATTTCGAAATAATAACGATCTTTTAAGCTAATGATAAACCCAAGCGCACCACCCACATTATGACTGAAATCTAAAATTGTAAATGCTGATTGGTCGAGTACCTGTTCAGCTCGATCGGAAATTGCTTTCATTCCTTGCTCTAGTTTTTTAACCAAAGCATGCATTGTTTTCCGGAATTTAACCAAACGAGTTTTATCTTCTGCAATATGTTTTAATTCATCTTCTATGGTCAAAAAATCTTCTTTCGCAATGGCATCGGATTCACCCAAAATCGATTTCCGAATGTTCCAATCTTTGCTGTCATCCAATTTCTGTTTTGTATATTCCAAAAGCCATTTTCCCAATGGCTCATTGATGTCAAAATCACTAAGCATCTCATCCAAAGCCTCTTCACGATTAATTTTATCATCTAAACTAATTTCACTGTCGGGACGAATATTTACCTCGTAAGAAAATCCGGTAAGAATGCGATTAAAAAATTTATCGATTGTACTAACTGAAAAGCGAGAATAATTATGCAAAATCAGATTCAATACATGCGATGCCTGTTCTTGTATCTGTGTATCAGAGAAATCAAGTTTTTTACGCACATTTGCAAGATAATCACTTTTGTTATTTAGAGCAGAAAGATAAGTTAGGACATCAATAATGCGGGTTTTTAATTCACCAGCGGCTTTATTTGTAAAGGTAATTGCCAAAGTATGCTTGTAGGCATCAGGATTTTTCAAAAACAAAACGACAATTTCCACTGCCATTTGATAGGTTTTCCCTGAACCGGCAGATGCTTTATAAAGACGTAAACTCATTAAAAAACGATTTCAAATTCAGTAATTTCACAGTCCACTATACTCACAATTTCTTCTAATTCTTCGGATTCTGCAGCACCGGAAAAGCAACGAATTGTCTGTTCGCCGGATGCCAAAGTGGCATCTTTTTCCTCTTCTGGAGCTAAATCAAACAATTTATCGCCATCAATCCGCACTTCGACTGTTGTGTTATCAAGATTAATAAGCTTAAGCGTTCCGGTATGATTAAATTCACAGTCAGGCTTGGTTGTACAAGCTGACAAACCCATTAAAAATCCGGCAATTAAAACTAAACCAATTATTCGTTTCATAAGCAATTACTTTATTTCCAAATTTACACAAATAATTTATTTTTCAAAAAACTATTTTACTGCAAATTTCGTGGAAGATTTTATCAATTATTATCACTGTTGTCCGATAAAACCTCAGAGATTTCTCACTGCTGACTATCGGTGAGAAATGACGCGACGTTCAGGGCATTTGGAGTAGAAGGGGCTTGGTGGTGGCATAAACACTTATAGTTTCAGAATTTCTCTGTCAATCATTCTGAAACACAATTGGTATTAGAAGTTTTAAGCGACTCCATTACAAAAGATGCAGCGAGATTACACTATAACATTGGCGAAAAATCAACTATTCTTAATTGGATGCGTGCCTATGCTGGGATAAAAATGAAAACAGCTGGTGTTGATCCCATACCAATAATGGAGGATATGAAAAATAATAATGATAAATCAGAATTAGAGAAAAAGGTAAAAGATCTGAAAGAAAAACTCAAATATGCTGAGTTAAAATCATTTGAAATTAATCGCTTTCCGAACACGTACAAGTTTTTCTAAAAGTTCTTCTAGTTTATCAAGTGGCAGCATGTTCGCACCATCTGATTTTGCATTGGCAGGATTGGGGTGCGTTTCTAAAAAGATGGCATCAGCACCTGCTGCAACCCCAGCCTTAGCAATGGTTTCTATCATTTTAGGCTGTCCTCCTGTAAGGCCGGAACTTTGGTTTGGCTCTTGTAAACTATGAGTAACATCTAATACCACGGGAACATCCATAGCTTGCATTTTCGGAATTGCTCTGAAATCAACCAATAAATCTTGATATCCATAACTAACTCCTCGCTCTGTCAGCCAAATTTTTTCATTTCCAGATTCTCTCACTTTATTTACAGCATGAATCATTGCTTCAGGGCTCAAAAATTGCCCTTTTTTAATGTTGATAATTTTCCCTGTTTTAGCAGCAGCTACCAATAAATCCGTTTGCCGACACAAAAAAGCAGGAATTTGTAAAACATCAACATATTCTGCAGCCATTTCAGCCTCTTCGGGCAAATGAATATCTGTTATAACAGGTACATTCAGACTATTTCTTATATGTTGCAGAATTTCTAATCCGGCTTTGTCTCCTATGCCTGTAAAACTATCTAACCTACTCCTATTTGCTTTCCGGTAAGAGGCTTTAAAAATAAAGGGGATTTGATATTTATTTGTGATATCTTGAATCCTTTTCGCAATTGGCTCTGCCATGGTTTCATTTTCAATGACACAGGGACCTGCAATGAGTACAAAATTCCCGCTGTTACCATGTTGAATATTTTCCGGTAGAATAGATGCTGTCATCATGTATATTTTTTTGTAAAAATACATAATGTTCGTTAAAAAACCTTACTAATAGTTTAAATCCCTAAAAAATACATCGGGAATAATCTCGTTTTATTCGTTTAGTGTTTCTTGTAAAAAACGCCCAACTTCTTTCTCAACCCGTTTTTGCTTTCTATGGAAAGCAATATAATAAACAAGCAGTGGGATAATTATCCCCAGTAAAAACATGGAAAGAATAAACAATATTTTACTGCCCCTTGATGGGAAATTTCGTAATACATAAATTGATTTTTTCCTTAAAATGACATCGCAACCGGCAATTTTATTTCTTCTAACAATTAAAACGCGCTTGCTTTTTTTAACAACATCATAATCTGGAAAATTCATGCTGAGTTTGTCGTGAATCTCCTCTTGGCTGACAGTATTTGGTCTTATCTTGATTTTCACAATTTTCGTTTTTATTTCGCTAAATTAATTGTTTTATAGAAGTTCCTTAAATTATCAATTTATCGCTTTATCAGGATAAAATTTTTAAATTGCCCGAGGCTACGTCCGAAAAGCAAGTTTTGTTCTATCCAGCTAATGATTCGATATTTTAAGCGGTCGTGTTTCATTTTATCTCTTTTAGGATTGATTTCTTTACCTGAATAATTCAAGTCTTCTGCCCAATTAAAGTCTGCAATCCTCTCTTTCATCACTTTTGGATGCGTTGCTTTAAATTTTGATGCTCGACTCATCGGACCGTAATCGTACATATCCGGTTTCCCGCTATACATACCCGAAACTTTGTCGCTTCCTTTATGAATGGTGTCCAATGATTTCTTTTTGCTTTGCATCAGGCGCGGTGGACGAACCCATCCGTAATGATAAACTGCTGCATGGGCTTTTGCCACTTTTAATTTAAAGGTTCCGGCTTGCTGACGATAATTTTCCCCGTCAAAATCAGGAATGCGCCGAAAACTTTGCGCCGATTCCCATGAATGAATTTCCGGGTCGTTACGAATTATACGAACTTCATTTTTATACCATCCATGTGCAACTTGTTTGTGATTGTAATCGCCCCAAAAGTGGACATAAGAGAATAGTAATCCCTCTACAGCCTTATCGTTTAAATGCTTTTCACATGCAGCTTTGATATTGTCTAAGTATTTTTCATGAATTACTTCATCTGCCTGAAGGTAAAACAGCCAATCTCCTTTACAATGCGATTTTGCGATGTCGGTTTGATGCGCATTTTCAGTTCCGTTAGGATATTTTTTTAAATCCCAAACAGTATGGATAATCTTAATTTTGTCAGAATTCAATGAATTAATTTGGCTTTCAGTATCATCATCTGCATCACAATCGCCTAAGGCAACGACAAATTCATCAACAATTGGTAAAATCGAGGCAATAGCTTCTTTGATGGGATAATACAATTTTCCCGCATTTTTCACCATGGTAAATCCTGAAATGCGCATAACTCGTTTTTTAATGATGACAAAGATACAATTTGCATGTGCATTGGCAAAATTTGAAAGAAAGGTTGATTATCAATTAATTTTCATATATTTGAATGTAATACTAAACCACTAACAAAAGAATGAAAACGAATTTTGTTAGTTTGATTTAGTTTATACCGATTCACTACCGATCTTAATTTTGAACAAAGTAAAAAATTAAGTAACTTGATAGCAGTTCGGTACAAGCCAAATTGAAATGCAGATATTGAAAGTAAAAATAGAGTTAAGGCGATTTTTCACAAGCGCGTTTCTTGTGATTGGACTTTTATGTTCATCCTATTCAATGGCTAGTAACCAAAGTGAATATCCTGTTTATGATTCTGCACAAAATTATTTAAACCGATTAATGTCAGACGCCGCCTTGGAATTATTGTTAGGTATTGCCGATACAACTGATATGTCTTCGGATATTGGTGTTAAAACACGCATTGCGATAGCAGAGGCATATCGGTCAAAGCGGGAATATGAAAAAGGCTTTGCTAATTTATATGAAGTACTTAGTGAGAAATCTATTTCTGATTACAATAAGGCACATGCATATAATCGATTAGCAGCTTTGTACAATGAATCAAAACCAAAGGCGAAAAATCATTTTGATTCCGTAATCAAGTATTCTCAAAAATGTGTTGAAATTGCGGAGGCAAATGATTTTTTTGATTTACTGGCAAGTTCAAAGAATGAAATTGGTTTTGTTTTTAATCAAAAAGGAAAGTACAAATTAGCTGAGGAATATCTGGTTTCCTCAAGAGAATTGTATTTGAAACTATCTCATAATCAACATGCTGTTGGAGTCTCAGTTAATTTAGCAGGGAATTACCTGGCACGTAAAATGTACGACAAAGCGAATGCAACTATTGATTCTGCCTTTAACTATGTTCCAAAAGAAGGAAATGAAAACTTATGGATGCGTTTATATTTACAAAAAGCAAAAATTAATGAATATAGTGGGAATTGGAAAGCAGCATATTACGCGCTTTCTTATGGTAGAATTACACAAAAAATGTATTATAACAATAAACTTGATAAGACTGTCTCTGAAATGATTGCAAAATACGAACTGGACAAACAACAATTAAAATTAAAAGAAGAAGAGCGACGGTCAAAAGCAAGGTTACGTAATATTTTTATGTTATCTGTTATATTAATTATCACTATTATTCTTTTTGCAATTTCGTATCGGAGCTCTGCGTTGAAACTTAAAAACAAAACGCAAAAAGAAGCATTGCAAAATTTGGAGAAACAACGATTAGAAGATCATTTATCGTTTAAACAAAAGGAGCTTTCTGGGGCAATTGCAAATGCCGTTGCTTATAATCAAGTTATGAATAGCGTTAAAAGTGCGGTGCTAAAAAATGAAAATAAAGCGGCATTACAAATAATAAATTCCAATATTGATACGCACAAAAATTGGCGAGAGTTTCTCCTGGATTTTAATCAGATTCATCCGGATTTTTTTTCAAAATTGCGGGATACCCATCCGAATTTAACAAAGGCTGAGCAGAAATTGTCTGCCATGCTTTTAATGGGACTAAAATCAAAAGAAATAGCAGGAGTGTTGAATATTGCACTGAGTTCTGTAAATAAGGCAAGAAATAGGTTGCGAAAAAAAATAGCACTGGATTCAGATAAGAATTTTGTGAATTATTTCAAACAGTTTATTTCGTAATGTCATACCAATTGTCATACTGATTTATTTACATACAATCTAAAATTTAGGTATTTTTACATCATAATTAAACCATTATTATTATGAAATTAAATCGTCTCCTTATTTTATTTGCTGTTATCAGCATGTTTACAAGCAATGTGTTGGCACAATATTGTATTTCTGAGAATTTTGTGAGAACGGCATGGTCGTACATTCCATATTTTAATGGGAACTCTGCTTATTTATACATGAATAAAAGCGGTGGATATTATGATGAATATTTTGATTCTGACTTTTCTTTTGATATGTGGATTAAAACTGGTTGGGCTTACACCTCATCAGACCTTCATTACCTTTTTACTGCAGGGAGTATTATCGGTGGGGGTGGGTATTATGATAGCAATTATGAGGGTTTAGAAATATCCTTAGTCAATGATTCAGATAATTGGAAGATTCGAGCAGTAAATAGTCGTGCATATTTTACACAAACATTTTATTACGATATTAATGATAGTGATTTATTTAGTCAGTGGAATCATATTGCATTTACTTATGATGCCAGTAATAGAGAACTAGTTGTTTATTTCAATGGAGCACAGAAGGGAAGCCACTCATTTGTCTCTCCATTTGACATTCAATATGAGGATGAAGGTTTTAGAATGGGAGATGCACGTCATACTTATTATGACTATTATTATAATCAGCATTTTAAAGGTCATATTTCGGGTTTTCGCTTGTGGAACAGCTCCTTGTCGAGTGCGGAGATATCATATATATGGGACAGAACATTTCATCAAGAGGGAACTTTCGAAAGTTCCAACCAATATTTATATGATAAGATGGTGGCGAATATGTACACAGAACCATATGATGTGTATTCTTTAAAAAGTGGGTTTTCGATATGGGAGACTGGAATTTATCGCTCGACTTATTTCCGACACCCAGCCTGTCCTCCGAAGATATACAATTTAACCCTTAATGATGATTATTGTGATGAAATTCATCTGGATTGGGATGTTGGGACTGGTTCTGCAACGAATTATGTGTATCGTAAGGAGGTTTCTTCAGGCTCATGGACGCTTGTATGCAGAACGAATAGCAGTTACTACCATGATAATAATGTTGAAAGAGACATTGAATATGAGTACAAAATAGTAAGTGCCTGGCGGGTTGACGCACATACAGCACATAGCAATACATTGCGTTTTTCGCCGGATTTTGAAACTATAAACGGACAAGTGCGCGGCATTGTAGGTCCGAATAATTTAACAATTGAAGAAGATGTGAACATAAATTCCAATTGTAATGGAGTCGTAATGATAAAATGGGATCCTGTAAACACAACTACTTATCCATATTTTAGCAATTATTCCGTTGAGTGTTCTATTGCAGGCGGCACTTGGCAAAACCTGATTTCAGGAACCACACAAACTTCATATACTCACAATGTTAATTCAGCAGATTATGGAAAATCTATTGAATATCGCGTTATGGCTGATGGTGATAATTGCTCGGGAACAAGTAATGTTGTGAGTGGAATTGCAAATGAGATTTGTACAACTGCGCCAACTGCTGTCACAGCAATTGATAATAATGGGAGTATAGATCTACAGTGGACATATACTCAAGTCGGTGCTCCTGCTGCTCATTTTCGGATTTATCGAAACGAAGACGGTGGCAATTATGATCTGCTTGAAGAAGACATCCCGGTAGAACAAACTACCTGGACAGATCATGATGCGGCAATGTGTATTGATTATCAGTATAAAGTTGAAGCATACAATCATTGTGGAGCAAGTGGCTCGCTGTCAAGTAGTTCAAATAGTGTAACATTACTATCAGATTTTTCTGATGTTTTTACTTATATGGATGGAACGGAAGAAAAGTCTGATTTTGATGCTAGTAAAGGATATTATAGTAATAAAATATTGTTAGAATGGTCAGTTAACCCCTATAGACAAGGAAGTATTAATGAGTATGAAATTTTCAGGAGAAAAGAAAATCAATCCTTTACTTTGCTTACAAGTATTGAAAATTCTGAAAGCACATATTATGAAGACAATTCTAACAATCCCAATATATTATATGAATATCTGATTTATGCAAAGTCATATTGCGGTAGTGTAGAGGAAGTTTCAGACAGCTTATTTACAACCGGCTTTAGATCGACAAGTGGAATCGTAAGTGGGAAAGTCAGTTTTGCTGGTGGCAACGCTGTTGAAGACGTGGAGGTTATCGTGGAATCTGAGGAGGTAAATCTATCAAACAGTTTGCATTTTGATGGAAACCAATACCTCGGAGGAATGATCCCTTCAGCAGATGTTCTGCAAAATGGTTTCACTGTGGAAACCTGGATTAAACCCGAAGATATGGATGGAGGATACATTCATGGTGTGGTTTCATTAAATTCAGGAATGATGCATCTAGGTGTGAAAAATATGAAGCCCTATGCAACCTTGCTTGCTGATCCGATGACAATTGAACCGCATGTTCCACTCATGATGCTGGAGCCAGATTCTGTGTTGAATCAGGATGAATGGTGTCACCTGGCATTAAGCTATAATACATTAACCGGGGAAACAAACATGTATTTAAACGGGGAATTTATTGCACAATCTCAGGTAGATACTGCAGATCAATGGGAGCCAGATGTTCCTGAAGTGGATTTAATTGTTGGGAGAGTATATGACACAAGCTCTTATTTTAAAGG
This sequence comes from Bacteroidota bacterium, assembly GCA_034658655.1. Lineage (GTDB taxonomy): Bacteria > Bacteroidota > Bacteroidia > Bacteroidales > ML635J-15 > JAQIBY01. The sequence goes on along the minus strand of JAYEFQ010000051.1, from coordinate 2,285 downwards.
AAATATTGATGAACTGAGATTATGGCAAGGTGTAAAATCTGATGAAGAAATTTCCCAGGATTACAAACGTATTATAACCGGATCTGAAGAGGGAATTTACGGATATTATCGTTTCGACGAAGGCTTTGGTTATAGTGCCTATGATGTGTCAAAAAATGGCGCGGAGTTTAATAAAAATGATTTGGACTTAATTACAGATTCCATAATTTTCCCGGATTGGTCAACTGAAATTCCCTCCCCAGAACAACTAAGGCCTTCTGGTGTAACCGATCAAAACGGAAATTATTCTGTGCGTGGAATTGCTTATTCTGATGGTGGTAATATTTTTACAGTTACCCCTTACAAACCATTGCATGATTTTGACCCGATGAATGTTGAATTGTTCATCGGAGATAATGCGCCTGTCCACAACAATATCGATTTTATCGACCAATCGGCCTTTACTTTTTCCGGAATTGCATATTTCAGCGGAACAAATTATCCGGTTGGTGAAGCCAATGTATATATTGATAATCAACAACAGTTTGACATCGGTGGATATCCTGTTCAAACAAATGAAAATGGTCAATTTGACATTTCTGTTCCGATTGGGCAGCATTTTGTAACGGTAAAAAAAGATGGGCATGTGTTTGAACATAACGGGCAATGGCCACATCCAACAGAAGCCGTAGAATATCCAACTTTTAATTTTCAGTCTGATGTGTCTTTACAAACCTTTTACGACAATACGAAAGTGGTACTCACTGGACGATTTGTTGGCGGCGATGTTGAAGGCAATAAAAAACTTGGTTTTAACGCGTCAAAAAATAATATCGGACAGGGCACCATTGTCTTTAAAAATGAAATTGGATATGATATAAATGCAGATCCTGCTATTACTTCTTCGCGAATTGAAATTCAAACCGATAGTGCTAGTGGTGAATATGTAATTCAGATGATTCCGGGTGTACTTAAAATCGACTCTGTATCTAATGCAGATTATGAAATGGATAATCTTGATCTCGGAGTAATTGATATGTCTGAAATTCCTGAATTACAAACCGAAAGCGACACCATTTATTATGAAAGCATTGTGGATGGAGATACAGTAATGATGCAGGAAATCAACCATTTCAGTTATCATTATAAACGAAATTTCATTTACTATAATGAACCCACAATTTTATTGTCTGGCGAAGATAACGAACCACTAATCGGAGAAACGGAATACATTTATAAACACCAAGATTCTGAGGATGTCGATACGATTGATTTAATGAATAACAGTCCATTTGCATATCCTGTGTTTGTTATGGGCAATTCTTATCCGATGCAAATTAAAGTGCAAGCAATTTATGAAAATAATGACACCGGAACACCCGTATATGATACGGTTCCTGTAGAAGGTGCTGATGTTACAATTCTTAACAATTTGGAAATAAGTGAGCCCGCGTATCAGCTTACTACTGATTTCAATGGAATAGTATCTGATTATCCGGGATTTCGCGTGGGTTTACCAAATATGAACATGAACACAGCAGATCAAACCTCATTTACAAAAACCATGACAATTACTGCACAAGCGGGCAACTTTAGTATCGCCTGGAATGGTGGCGATGTTTATCGCGCTTACGTGCTTGGTGGTATAGATGCCGGAGGCTCAAATTACGTTACATATGGTCCGGAGATTCCCCAATTTATTTTACGAGACCCTCCCGGTGATAGAAGTTATACCATGTTAGAGCAAGGGAGCTCCTTTAGCGCCAGTCGTAATTATAGTTTTAATTTGGGCGGAACCTCCGATTACGATAATGTTTTAATGCGAGGTGTGAAATTTGAACTTGGTGGTGGACTTGCAGGTCCCGTTTTTACCAGCGAAGTGCAATCTGATATTAATGTTGGAATTTCAACCACTTCATGGGTTGATGATTCAGGAGCATTTATGGAAACCTACGAATTTAATCAAACCTACTCAACAAGTGCCGACCCTAATGGTGTAGGGAGCATGGCAGATGTTTATATCGGAAGCTCTAAAAACTTATTTTTTACGGAAACTGAAAACTTGAGAATTTATCCTAAAGATTATTGCACTAATTCCGGATTAGATTATCTTGGAGATGATGAATTAGCGGATACGACTGCCGGGTTTTCTATTGGTAAACGTGCGGGATTTGCAGTCACTGATGATCCATCAAGTACTTTCTTTATTTATTCTCAAGATCACATCCTTAATTCATTATTACCGACTTACAGAGATTTAATCTACAACCTTCTAAGTTCTGCCGATTATGAGAGTCATTTGCCTG
>JAYEFQ010000050.1:0-4229 GCA_034658655.1 Bacteroidota bacterium | reverse complement strand
CAAGCCCTTTTGATTCAGTCTCGTGATAAAAAAAGCGATACTGATCTTCAAGAATTTCGTTTGCCGACACCTCTGTATTTGATACTTCTACCTGTCCGGCTTCAATTTTTGAAATATCAATAATATCATTAATCGTATTTAGCATACGATTCCCGCTTCTTTCTATAACCTGAATATATTGCTCTTTTTCATCTCCGGTTAGTTGCGGCTCTTTTAATAATTCGGCAAAACCGAGAATCCCGTTCATGGGCGTACGGATTTCATGGCTCATATTGGCAAGGAATGCACTTTTTAAGTGGTCGCTTTCTTCAGCTTTTTCTTTAGCTTTTTTCAGTTGGTTCTGCGTGCTCCATAAATCAGTCAGGTTATTCAAATTAGCCCAAACCCCGATTACTTTATTGTTTAATATTACGGGAACAAGGTGATATTTCATAAATATAGTTTTGCCCCACTTAGTTGTATAAACAGTATCTTCTGTAACAATATTTTTTTCAGAAATACATTTTTCAACATTATGTGCAAAACCGTTCTCTTGTAATGGTTTGAATGTTAATATATTAATTTCTAATGTACTATCCTTTGAAGGAGAACCTAAAATATCTAACATCATCTGATTTGCTTCCAAAATTTTGCCTTCTACGTTACAATAAAATATCCCTATATGGGTATTCTCAAACATACTGCGAACTTTATACTCGCTTTCTTCGGCTTTTTCTTTAGCAAGCATTAGGTCTTCCTCCGCCTTTAAGCGTTCAAGCGACAAACTAATCTGATATGAAATTATCTCGAGTATCTTCATATCTGCTTCATTATAAGCATTCTCATTGTTGTAGCTTTGTACGGCAAAAATACCTGTTACTTTATTCTCACTTTTTAAGGGCACGCCCAACCACACTTCCGAAGAGTGGTCAATTGTTTCAACCTCTCCTGATTTTTCGAGTTTTGCTATAACGGCTTTTGTTGCCAACAAGGGTTTCCCTGTTTTTATGACATAATTGGTCAATGTTTTTCCGGCCGGATAGGACTCCATTCTGTCTTTTTCGTCATAATGCAGGGGCAATGAAATGCTATCTGTTTTTTCATCATAAAGGGCAACAAAACAGTTTGTGGTGTCAATAATTTCTCCCAACTCCTCTTTAACCAAAGTTAAGAAATTTCCTTGACTATGGCTGGCAATAACAGCATTTGAAATATTATGGATGATACTTTGAATTTGCTCGTTTCGTTTTTGTTCGGTAATATTCTCCGCCACTTTAATATAATTGATAATTTTTCCTTGCTCATCAAATATGGGCGAAACAGAAGCCATTTCCCAAAATAATTCACCGTTTTTCTTTTTATTGTAAAACTCACCACGCCAGATTTTGCCCGATGAAATGGTTTTCCATAATTCCTTATACATATCATCGGTTTGTTCACCGGATTTCAATACGCGGGGATTCTGCCCGATTGCTTCCTCCTGGCTATAGCCTGTAATTTCAATGAATTGGGGATTTACATATTCAAGATTCCCTTCTTTATCTGTAATTGCTATTGTTGCAGGACTTTGTATTACTGCGGTGGATAGTTTGCTTAGTTCATTTTCTGTCAGTTTACGCTTGGTAATGTCAAAAACCGTAATTATGCCAGCTTTACCACTTTTGAGTTCAGTAGTATTTCCTGTCAGTAAAATCCATTTTTCTTTTCCTTGTTTTGTAATAATTTTAAACTCATATCCTGAGGGAGCAAGTTTGCCTTTCTGCCGTGCTCTACCCCGTTTTTTTATTAAATCAACATATTCAGGAGCAATGAATTCCCAAAATTTCATTTGTTTTAATTCACCAAATGTATAGCCGGTTATTTCCTCAGCCGCCGAATTTGCATATATCCAATAATCATTTTGATATAGCATAATTCCCATAAGAGTAGATTCAGCCAGATTTCTAAATTTCATCTCGCTCTCCTTCAGAGATTCTTCTGCCTGCTTGCGTTCGGTAATGTCTATTGTGGAACCATAACCAGTTAATTTATTATTTTCGACTATCAATCTACCGCTTGACGTAAACCATGCTTTTTTACCATCTGCTTTTTTTACTTCATAACTAAAAGAAATTATTTCTCCAGGGTTTGCTATCCCTTTTTTGAACATTTCATTTATCTGTGGTAAATAATCAGGAATTATATAAGAAAAATACTTATCCCAATTGTTATTGATAGTGCCTTTCGGTAAAGCAAGAAACTCATCTGCAACTTCTGAAATGTAAATATTAATAAAATTCCCTTGTTTATCAATATCCGATTTCCACACAATATTCGGAGTATTTGCATTTATTACTTCTATTTGTTGCAAATTGGATTGTATTTTTTCTTGAGCTTTTACCTCCTCATCAATATCTCTTAGTGTCCCTATCATTCTAATGACTTTGCCTGTATCATCTCTTTCAACAACTTTACCAAAATCAAGGAACCATTTCCATTGTCCGGTTTTTGTTTTTAAACGATGTTTGTTTTTATAAAATACGGTTTTGCCGTCAAAGTGCTCTTGTAAATCAGCATTAACCTGTTTGGCATCATCGGAGTGGATTTTACCTTCCCACCATTTTATATGTGGCTCTACTTCATTTAATTTGTATCCAAGATTTTCGGTAAGAATATCATTATAAATTTCATCTCCTGAAGGAATATCCCAATCCCACCAACCAAGATTTGCTCCTTCAATAATTGTTTCAAATTGTTCATTTTTTTGTTTCAGCTTCTCTTCCGCCTGCTTGCGCTCGGTAGTATTTTTTGCAAATCCTAAAAAGCGAGTTTCTGAAAATTTGACCGCATCAACTCTCCAAAATCTTTTTTCGCCCGATTTTGTAACGAATCCCAGTTCACCACTTGCAAATCCTTCCTTTATCACAGTTTGAAAATGATTTTTGGCTTTTTCGGAATACTCTTCCTGTATGAGTTCCGAAATTGTTAAATTAAGTAGTTCGTCTTCTGAATATCCGGTGATTTCACAGGCTGCCTTATTTACTCCAATATACTTTCCTTTTTCATTGGCAATAAAAATACCATCAGGGGCATTTTGCATGTATGATTTAAATTTAGCTTCGCTAGCAGTTAATTGCTGGTTTGCCACCCTTAATTGCTGTTCTATTGCTCGTAGCTGCTGATTATTTACATCGAGTTGCTGATTGGTAGCTTTTAACTTTTCTTCTGCCTGCTTGCGTTCGGTAATGTCATTCATAATTCCACCAATACCTTTCTCACCACCAGGTAGAGTAAGAGGAAATTTAATAACTTCGTAGATTTGGTCGCCAAGTTTTTCTTCAACTGTAATTACGGTATCACTTCCCAGTGCTTTTTTATCGGATGAAGGGCATGGGGCAATTTTCTCTTCTCCGGCAATTTCCCTGTCCGTTTTTCCAAGAATGTCATTAATGGATTTTCCGAAAAAATCAGAGGTTTGCTTATCTGCAAAAAGATAGCGAAGGCTTGCGTCTTTTATAAACGTGAGAGACGGGGATGTATTCATAAATCTACGGAACTGTTCCTTACTCTCTCGCAACGCTTCCTCCGCCTGCTTACGGTCGGTGATGTCCTCACCAATTGAAAGCAACAGATGTTTTGATACATCATCACTATCGTACATACCTGTAGTTTGCCAGGAAATAATTCTTTCTTCCCCTGATTTTGCAAGTATTAAATTTATGTAGGAATGTGATTTAACGCCCCAGCCCTTTTTCCAAACTTTATTCATTTCATCCAGCATCTCTTTTGGGAAAAATATTTTGAACCAGTCCTTTCCGATTACCTCATTTTTTTTATAGCGTGTAATATTCTCTGCTCCCTGGTTAAAAATTCTGATGATGTGGTCTTTATCTAATCCCACAATAATTGCATCGGCAGTTTCTACGATTTTTTCGGAAAATATCTTTTCTTTTTTAAGATCTTTCTCACTTGCAATTAATTGTTGATTATTTGCGTCAAGCTGTTGGTTTGCCGCCCTTAATTGCTGCTCTGTAGCTTGCAGCTGCTGGTTGTACGCATCAAGCTGTTGGTTTGAGGCGTTCAGTTTATCTTCTTCCTCTTTACTTTTTTTGCGTAATTCTGCTAGTTCTGCCTGTCCGGCAGTCAGTTCGGCAAGTAGTTGTGCTTTAGTTTTATCGGTGTCTTTATTCATAATTCATACCCCCTGTATTATCGGTTATATAATTAGTTGAACCACGTTGTTGGTTAGCTTTTTTTATCCAAACACGCCC
>JAYEFQ010000049.1:0-4233 GCA_034658655.1 Bacteroidota bacterium | reverse complement strand
AATTACTGATTTCGTTTAATCTTCTTTCAAATATTTTTCAATTTTTTTTACGGCATGATGATATGATGCTTTCAGTGCGCCTTTACTTGTCTTCAATATTTTGGATATTTCATCGTATTTTAAATTGTCGTAATATTTCATATTGAAAACCAGACGTTGTTTTTGCGGTAATTTTAAAATGGCTTTTTGTAATTTCTTTTGCAGTGCATCACCATCAAAAAAGCTGTCTGCGTGAAGCGATTGAATCAGGTTATCTTCGTAAGACAAAGTTGAAAATACGTATCTCCGTTTTTGTTTGCGAATAAAACCGAGCGCTTCATTGATTGCAATGCGATACATCCACGAAAATAATTGAGAGTCTGATCTGAATGTATCAAGGTTTTGATAAATTTTGATGAGAGATTCCTGCAGTACATCGTTGGTATCATCATGATTAATTAATACTTTACGGATGGATGCATAAAGTTTTTCCTGATATTTTTTTACCAATAAATGAAATGCATAATCAGGATTATCTGTCCTGAAACGCTCTAATATTTCTTGGTCGTCAAAATGCTCGTTCATTCAGCCTTATTTGCGTGCGACGGCGTGTTCAGCAGCTTCAATGATGTCAGGTGTGTCAAGTCCGTATTTTATCATCAGCGCTTCGGGTTTTCCACTTTCCCCAAAACTGTCGTCAACGGCAACCATTTCAATCGGACAAGGTAAAAAATGCGCTAATAGTTGTGCGACAGAATCTCCAAGGCCTCCATTCATCATGTGCTCCTCTGCTGTTACCACAGCACCGGTTTTACTTACTGATTGTAAGATGGCTTCTTTGTCTAAAGGTTTAATTGTGTGAATATTTATTAAATCCACAGAAATTCCGTTTTCTTCAAGTTTTTGCGCTGCTTCAATTGCTTTCCAAACGAGATGTCCTGTGGCGATGATTGTTAAATCGCTACCTTCGTTGAGGTGAACGGCTTGTCCGATTTCGAAATGTTGATTTTCAGGAGTGAAATTTGGCACTTTCGGACGTCCGAAGCGCAAGTAAACAGGACCTTCGTAATTGGCAATTGCAATAGTTGCTGCTTTGGTTTGGTTGTAATCGCAAGGATTAATGACGACCATTCCTGGCAGCATTTTCATTAAGCCGATATCTTCAAGAATTTGATGTGTTGCACCATCTTCTCCGAGGGTTAATCCGGCGTGGGATGCACAAATTTTCACATTTTTGTTAGAATAAGCAATGGATTGTCTGATTTGATCGTAAACTCGACCGGTTGCAAAGTTTGCAAAGGTACCTGTGTATGGAATTTTTCCTGCAGTTGCTAGTCCTGCTGCCATACCCATCATATTTGCTTCTGCAATTCCGGTTTGAATGAAACGCTCGGGATGATTATCCGCAAAGGCATTCATTTTTAATGATCCGGTTAAATCGGCGCATAAAGCAACCACCTTGTCATTTGTTTTTCCGAGTTCTTCGAGTCCTGCGCCAAAGCCAGAACGAGTGTCTTTATGATTTTGAATTTCAAATGCTTTCATGCTTATTTTGTTTTAATTTCAAAATGTTGTCCTGAGTAAACGTTAAATCGTTTTTCAACGGTGTATTTTGTTTTTTTGTCTTTTGCATAGCGATATACTAAACGGTATCTGCCCGGTAATAGTCGGATGCTGTAATCATTTTTGTATGGTGATAATTTATACACAGATTCAAGATAATCTCCGTCTTCATGTAAAATATCTCCGATTACGGGTTTCTCAAAATGAATAACAATTTCTCCGGGTTGCGGAATTTGAATTTTACTTACAAAGCTCTGTTTTACATTCACATCCGTAAAGATTTTTCGTGGAATTGTCAGTACCTCAATGTCATAATTCCCTGTGATATATTTTCCGGTTTGATGGATATGTTGTACATTGAGTGTTGTGGGGGCTCCCTGTTTCCGAACAATGCACTCAACAAGACTGTCGCGAGGATTTTCACCGGGAATTTCAACACGTAAATATCCTTGAGGTGCAGGTAAAGTGATGATATTATGCACACCGGGATCAAGCACGATGCTGTCTTTTCTGACTGGCGGAATGGTATGAACCACCAAATCATATTTTGTCATGATATCCAAAAGCACCGTGTCCGGATTTCCTTGTTCATTTATCGTATGCATGTAATTGTAACGGATATCTCCTGAAAGATGGTCGTGAAATGTCATGACTGCATTAGTTTCGGTAGGATTGCCATCAGTGTCGAGTAAATTCACTTGTGCAGAAGTATAGTTCAGCACTTGATCCATTACTGCGCGTAGTGCATGTCGAAATTCACGACTGGTGGTTGCATCAAAATAAAATCCGACACATTCAAACACATCTTTAAATTCCACGTCAAGTCCAAGACCGATGATAAATGGTTTTAAAATGACACCTCGGCTTTGCAGTGCTAATGAAACAGCACATGGATCTCCATTGCATGCTTCCACTCCATCGGTAATTAAAATAACAATGTTTCTGCTAAAATCATCATCGGGGAAGTCGTATGCGCCTTCTTCAAGAGAACGAGCAATAGGAGTGGTTCCACGTGCAACTAATCCTTCGAGTACATATTTTATTTTATCCACATTATCCGGCTCAAAGGGAACTTCGAGTTTTGTATCGCTGCAATCTTGCGGAGGTACCGGTTTTTGATGTCCGTAAACTCTGAGACCTATTTCCAGTCCTTCGACGGTGGCGAGTGAGTCTAACAATTCAGACATTAGATTTCTGGCGACATCAATTTTTCGTCTTCCGTCCCAACGTCCGAGCATACTTTGTGATGAATCGAAAATAAAGAGAATTCGTGTAATAGGTTTGTCGGCACGTTTGATGTTTTCAACATGTGCTGTGTCTATAATCAGCGAGTCTTGAGGATTAAATTCTTGTGCATTAGTATTTAATGTCGCGCCAAGCAAGCTGATAATAAAAAGTGATATGTGCCAAAAATATTTCATTAATAATCTCCGATAGTTTCTTCTAATTGGGAGAGTGCATCCGCTAATTGTTCATCATTCGGTGCAACACCATGCCATTTGTGAGATCCCATCATAAAGTCAACGCCTGCACCCATTTCTGTTTTCATAAGAATCATAATGGGTTTTCCGTTTCCTGTGCGGGATTTTGCTTCTTTCAAGGTATTAACAATTTTTGTCATGTCATTACCATCTGTTTCGAGAACATCCCAACCAAAGCTTTTCCATTTTGCATGCAAATCTCCTAATGATAAGATCTCATCAACAGGACCATCAATTTGCTTGCCATTATAGTCAATTGTGGAAATTAAATTGTCGATTTTATTTGCAGCGGCAAATTGTGCAGCTTCCCAGATTTGTCCTTCTTGCAGCTCTCCATCACCGTGAAGTGAAAAGACAAATTGTGGGTCATTATCTATTTTTTTTGCAATTGCAACACCTGCTGCAACCGATAATCCTTGTCCTAGCGACCCTGAAGCAACGCGAATTCCGGGCAGTCCTTCATGTGTTGTCGGATGTCCTTGTAATCTGGAGTTGATTTTTCGGAATGTTTCCATTTCTTTTGTTGGAAAATATCCGCTGCGAGCCAGTACTGAATACCAAAGTGGAGAAATATGTCCGTTAGATAAGAAGAACATGTCTTCGTTGTGTCCTTCCATGGAAAATTCTTCTGGATTATGTTTCATGCATTCAAAATACAATGCCACTAAATAATCAGTACAACCAAGGCTACCACCAGGATGTCCTGAGCTTTGTGCATGCACCATTCTTACAATATCTCGTCTTACTTGCGAGGCGATTTTTTCTAAACGTTCAATATCTGCCATATTTTCACTTCTTAGATGATTTGAGATTACAAAAGTAAAAGAATCTGACAAAAATAGAGCCTGTTTTTTTAGATATTCTCAACAGGCTATGAACAATTTTTGAAGGATGATTGTTTTTTACTGCACTGCGTTTTCCTTTTACTGCCCGCCAATATATTAATTTGAAATGGCAGGCGGAATAGCAAATGAAATCTGGATAATACGTTATAAGTTGCAACCAAATGTTTTTATTCCTAGCCTTCCAAAAATAAGCGTCCAGTAGCCTTCTGTTAAGAAGGCTTCCTCCGCATCAGCCAGTTTTTCGTTGTGGAACAAATCTTTTCTGTGTGCCGGCCTTGCGCTAAGAGACTGCGTGCTAACTTTCAGTATCGGGGAAAAGAAAAGATTTGAGGTTCCACAGAAAAGCTGGGTGCAGCGGAGAATTT
>JAYEFQ010000048.1:0-4270 GCA_034658655.1 Bacteroidota bacterium | reverse complement strand
TCAATAATTTAGAATCAGTTTAGATAACATCTATCTTTGTATTTTGTTTAATACTACATGAAATGTCTGCAACTTTAAGTTTTCTTTAAAAGTAATTTCTTTGAGTATGGACAAAATTGCCGTTTTGTTAAAAAAAAATCAGGTTTCATTGAATATATTTTGAATAATGCTATTGCGGAAATATCTTGTGTTTTTATAAAAAGCGATGAATAATGCGTGATAAATTTTTAATTTTGCAGTTATTGTTCGTATGAATTATTTAATAACACTAAAAAAGACTAAAAAAATGAAAAACTTAGTTTGGATATTATTGTTTGCAGGCGTTAGTTTGATGATTTCATGCGATCAGGCCGAAGGTCCCGGAGGACAGTCTGTGATTACAGGTAGGGTTCAAGTTATTGATTATAATATGGAGCTTACCAATTATCTTGGAACATATTATGCTTACGACGAGGATGTTTATTTGATTTATGGTAATGATTCTATTCCTTCAGATGATGTAGAAACTTCGTATAACGGATATTACCGATTTGAATATTTGCAACCCGGGCATTATTCTGTTTATGCTATATCGGAAGATACGACCGGAGAAAGTGCTTCAGATCATTTTGCTGTAATTAAAGAGGTATTGATTCCGGAGAATGGTGATGAAGTTGAAGTTGAAGTAATTGTAATAGTTAAATAAGTATGGAAAAAAGTCGCTCATACGAAGATGTTTTATCTCATTTTAAACCGGTGAGTTTAGATGATATAGGATCATTAAGACTTATGAGGCGATTTGACAGTAAGTACTTATTGCCAATTCAACATTTATCTGAATTTTTAAGCCGACTGAAAGAAAGTTATCAGGTTTTAGAGATCAAGGGTAAGCGTTCATTCATATATGATACTACTTATTTTGATTCTCAAAATTTGAAATGTTATATGGATCATCAGAATCGCAGAAAAAAGCGTTTCAAAATCCGTGAGCGCGAATATATAATTAATGGATTACGTTTTCTTGAAGTTAAGATGAAAAACAATAAAGGAATAACCGTTAAAAAGCGCATGTTAATAGAAAGTGAAACAAGTTTGTTTGATGAAAAAAAAGAATTTGTTAAGTCTCTTGTTAATCTTGATTTATCTGAATTAAATGAAACGGTTTCGAATTCATTTCATCGAATTAATTTAATTTCATTTGAAACCAAAGAGCGTATTACTATCGACTATGATTTGAAATATAGTTATGAAAATAAAAATATATTTGCTGATTATTATGCCATTATCGAAGTAAAGCGAGAGCATGAAAATCGGCAAACTCCCGTAAATGCAGTTTTAAAGACCTTTCGGTTACAGTCTAGGAGCTTTAGTAAATATTGTATGAGTTTAGCCTTGCTTAAACCCGGAATAAAACGTAATACATTTAAACCTAATATTTTATATTTAAATCGAATGAGATATGATGAGTGTACTTCTTGATTCATCTGTGGAATTGTTTAATATGGATCTTATTAAATTGGATGACTTTTTAGAGTTAGTTCTCCGATTCATCTTCAATTTTGTTGTGACATTTATTATTGTCCGCCGTATTTATTATCCGCGAACCCATCGTCGTGATTTCTTTTTCACTTTTGTGTTGATTAGTTCAGTTGTTTTTCTAATGTGTTTTCTATTGGAAAATGTGAAACTGCAATTGGGATTTGCACTGGGTTTGTTTGCCGTGTTTGGTATTATCCGCTACCGGACAACGACAATTCCGATCAAGGAAATGACATACTTGTTCATCGTAATTGGTGTTTCTGTCATTAATGCGCTTGTGAATAAAAAGATTTCTTGGGCAGAATTGGTGTTTGCAAATCTGGTTATCTTGGCAATAAGCTATTTTGTTGAAAGGCTAAAAACCCTAGAACCCGAGTCTTTTGCTACAGTTATGTATGAAAAGATTGAATTGGTTATCCCGGAAAGAAAACAAGAATTAATCGAAGATCTTGAAAAAAAGCTCGGCGTGAAAATTTCAAGAATTGAAGTAACAAATGTTGATTATATTCGAGACACTGCAAAAATTAATGTATTCTTCCTTAAAAGTAATCAGGTATGGTCAAAAGAGGATGATATCGATTTTAGAACATCAACGGATGAATAGTTTGAAACGACATATTTTATCTGTTTTCTTGGCTTTTCCTACGCTTTTAATGTCGCAGACAAATCAAGTTTTTGAGAGCTGGAATGGATTGTCTGTGAGTTATGAATTGATTGATGATTTGGAATTGAAGGTAAACCAAGAAATAAGATTTTCTGATAATATACAGCGTTTATCCGATTATATAACCGAATTTGAGGGGGAGTATGATATTTCAAAACATTGGTCTTTTGGTTTGGGATATAGAATTCAAAGAAAATGGGATTTGGAAGACGGAAATCATTGGTCGTCACGTTATTATTCTAATGTTAAATATGATTTTGATATTCAGCGATTTAGAGTAAAGTTCCGTGAGCAATATCAGTTGGAGCCTGCTTGGTATGGTGCGAGTGAATGGTCTTATTTTAACTTTTCAACGCTCAGACATAAGCTGTCTATTGATTACAATATCAAAGGGATAAAGTTAAATCCTTTTGTTGAAATGGAGTTTTATCAAAGTCTAAATCATCCGATTCATAATCGCATTGTGAAAATACGATATACTATGGGTTTTGAGTTCCCAATTGCTGATAAACTTGAAATGGAATTTATGTTTCGATATCAAAACAGATATGACGGATTGAGAAAGCCTAAACAAGAATTTATTAGTGGAATTTTATTGAAAATTGATTTTTAACCCATAAAAGTCATTTGATTTTCCATTTTTTTGATTGATCTTTGGCTCATGACACAAAAGGAACAACGAAAAGCATTATTGCATACAATGAAGCAAAATCAGGCGTATCCGTTTTTGATTTTGTTGGCATTGGTTTCTGTTGCCGGATTGCAGGCGTGGCGCACTTTATTCAATAATTTTGCTGTTGACGAAGTGTTTCTCAATGGCTTGGATGTCGGAACCATTCAAGCTGTTCGTGAGTTACCCGGATTCTTGACTTTTCTTGTTATATATGTTTTACTGCTTTTTCGTGAACATCGACTCGCTGTGTTTTCTGTAATATTGATGGGAGTGGGGATGAGTGTTACCGGTTTTTTCCCAAGTTTAGGCGGATTGTTAATTACGACTTTTATTTTTTCACTTGGCTTTCATTATTTCGAAGCAGTGAATCAATCATTGACATTACAACATTTCTCAACCGACGAATCTCCATTTATGTTGGCTCGCGTAAAATCTTATTCAGGTATTGTTAATATTGTTGTTGGCTTATTGATTTTCTTTTTTGCTTCGTGGATGTCTTTGAAGTTAATGTATCTGGTACTAGGCATAATCATAATTGCACTTGCCTGTTATGCGCTGTTTATGAAAAAAGATTTGCCTACACGAGCCGTTCAGCGCAAACGGATAATGATAAAATCGAAATACCGCTTATATTACATTTTGAGTTTTTTAAGTGGTGCCAGACGTCAGGTTTTTGTTGTTTTTGCTGTATTTATGTTGGTGAAAAAATATGAATTTTCCGTGCAACAAGTAACTATGTTGTTTGTCTTAAATAATGTGTTAACATTTTTTGTGTATCCTTATATTGCTCGTGGCATTCGAAAATTCGGGGAACGGAAAATGTTGAGTTGGGAATATGCTTCTTTGTTTGTGGTCTTTTTAGGATATGCTGTTTTTGATTCCCCGATTATAGCTGCGTTATTATATGTTTTAGATCATTTGTTTTTTGGTTTTGCCATGGGAATTAATACCTATTTCCAGAAAATTGCAAAGCCTGAAGATATTGCACCGTCTATTTCAACTGCTTATGCAATAAATCATATTTCGGCAATTGTAATTCCCATTATCGGTGGTGCTTTATGGCTATTGAACTGGCGAATTCCTTTTATCGCAGGTGCTGTACTTGCAGTTGTTTCTTTTGGATTTGTACAAAAGATAAAAATTCCTGAAAAATAATAGTTGCAATATGATTTTGAGATATACATAGTGTCAGCAGTATCCCTACTACAGCAGATCCCCACTAGAACAGATCCCCACTACAGTCCCCCTCACAATTAAATTACTATTTTCAACTTATTTTGGACAATTTTGCAATCCAATTGCAGATTTGTCCGGATAGGTTGGTAATTAATAGCTTTCATTTTCCCAAAATTCTTCTTGTTTTTACAACAAAATCAGACAAAATGCCCAGATTGTTGTTAATTATAGCTGTATCC
>JAYEFQ010000047.1:0-19262 GCA_034658655.1 Bacteroidota bacterium | reverse complement strand
AAACCAATTTAGATGTCTATAGAAATCAATTTCTCAATTACAAATCGATCTCGAAAACATTGAGAAACTTGCAGAATACACAACGAAAAGCTCTCGAAGAAAAAGACTTCCTCGAATTTCAATACAACCAACTCAGTGAAGCAGACTTACAAGAAAATGAATTGGTGTCACTCGAAGAAACGGAGCAGATTTTGTCAAATGCTGAGGAAATTAAATCCGCACTAATTTCAGGATTTGATACCTTGCAAGGAGACGAAATTTCAGGAATTGATGCAATACGACAGTTTGAATCGTCTCTGGCTCAGATCGTAAAACACTTTCCAAAAGCAGATGACTATATTTCTAGATTGCAGTCTGTTCGAATTGAATTGGCAGATATTCTCGATGCATGTCAGCAACATGCAGATAAGATTGAGTATGACCCACAGCGTTTAATGGAAATACAGGAGCGGATAAATCTGCTTAATGCCTTACTTCAAAAACACAATGCTGAGGACACAAATGAATTAATTCGCGTTCGTGATGAAATTGATTCTAAATTAGTGCAATTTCAATCCGATGACGGCAAAATTCAGAAATTAGAGCAAGAGCAGAATGTATTACTTGAGGGGTTAATTCAGCAAGGAAAAATAATTACAGATAAGCGAAAACAAGCTGCCCCTGCACTTGAAAAAAAGTTGCGCAAGATGCTTGCAGAGCTTGGGATGCCTCAAGCGCAGTTTAAGGTTGAAATTCGTGCTTTATCTGCTCCGGCTCATGATGGTTTAAATGAAATTCATTTTTTATTTTCTGCAAATCCTGATTTGCCTGCTCAGGATATCCAAAAAGTGGCGTCCGGTGGTGAAATGTCTCGTCTAATGCTCTGTTTGAAATCGATTGTTGCCGAATTTCTTAACTTACCAAGTATTATTTTTGATGAGATTGATACCGGTGTTTCAGGCGAAATTGCCGGTCGTATGGGTGAGATGATGAAACGTTTGAGTGAAAATTCTCAGGTTATTAGTATCACGCATCTGCCTCAGGTTGCTGCGCTTGGTGTTGCTCAATATCATGTCGTTAAAGCTATTGAAGCCAACCAAACACGGGTGCAGATTATCCCATTATTGGAGGAAAAGCGTATTCATGAAATTGCACGAATGCTATCAGGAAAAAAGCTGACCGAAACAGCAATACAGCATGCTAAAGATTTATTGGATATTAAAACTTGAGTCCTGCGCTAATTGTCAGTGTGTTCGCAACAGCATCCCTATTTCTGAAAACATGTGATACACCATATTGATAACGTATATCAAAACTGAAAATCGTAAAGCTATAGCCGGCGCCTACATTTAATCCAAGCGATAAATCCCGAAATTCATCAACTATGACTTCAGGATTGTCAGTATTCAAAATATAAGTAAAACTTGGTCCTGTATAAATTCGTGCCCCCAACGCTTGAATGCCAAACATTACCGGTATTTTCACAGCACGATAATCAACTTTATTAAGAATCGTGTCGTAATGATTTTGTAAATCCTCAAGATAGACGCTGCTTAAGCCTTGTTGTGCTACAAAAATTCCTGGCATAATAAATACAGTTTTTTTTGATTGTAACCAAAACCCACCTTCAACACCTACTCTGAATTGATCGGTTTCAAGCATTGGTTCGTTATTTAAGCTAGTTAGGTTTAATCCGACTTGTGGCATTACGCTAACTCCTGTTTTATCGGTTTGTCCACAAATTGAACTTGATAACAATAGAAGCGTAAATATAATTATTGCTGAGGATGTCTTTTTTTTCTTCATTTTGTCCTGATTACTATGATGTAATTCAAAAATCTAGCCAAAAATACATAAGTTTTACAATTTTTGAAAAAATAAGCGTTTTTTTGGTTTTATAATTCCCTGAAAAAGCTTATTTTTGTGAGAAGATAAAAAGATTATAATGGGATTTTTGAATGTAGTAACCAATATTTTTGGTTCGAAAGCAGATCGAGATTTAAAAGAAGTTCAACCAATTGTTGAGAAAATAATTGCTGTTTATGAAACGCTTAGTAAGATTTCTAATGATGAATTGCGGGCGATGACAGCTGATTTAAAGCAACGTATTCAAGATTCGTTTAGTGGTGAACGTGAAAAAATCATAGAGTTGAAAGCCTTGGCTGAAGAAAAAGACATCTATCAACGTGAGGATATTTATGAAGAAGTGGACTCTGTTGAGCAAATAATTGACGATAATATTGAAGCTTCTTTGAATGAAATTCTTCCAGAAGCGTTTGCAATTATGCGCGAAACAGCACGGCGTTTTAAAGAAAATGAAGAAATTGTTGTTACTGCAAACGATTTCGATCGTGATTTGGCCGCAAATAAAGATTTTGTTGAAATTCGTGGTGATAAAGCAATTTATTTTAACCGATGGATTGCTGGTGGAACAGAAATCGTCTGGGACATGGTACATTATGATGTGCAGTTGATTGGTGGAATTACTTTGCACAAAGGGCGGATTGCTGAGATGGCTACAGGTGAAGGAAAAACCCTTGTCGCCACGCTTCCTGTTTTTCTTAATGCACTTACTGGCCGTGGTGTGCATCTCGTTACGGTAAATGATTACCTTGCAAAACGGGATGCCGAGTGGATGGGGCCAATGTACGAATTTCATGGTCTGAGTGTGGATTGTATTGATAAGCACCAACCCAATTCAGCCGAGCGCACAAAAGCCTATAAGAGTGATATTACATTCGGTACGAACAATGAATTTGGTTTTGATTACCTCCGTGATAATATGGCAATTAGCCTTGAAGATCAGGTGCAACGTAAACACAATTTTGCAATCGTTGATGAGGTGGATTCTGTATTAATTGATGATGCAAGAACTCCATTAATCATATCCGGACCAACTGCTCAAAGTGAAGATCAACTTTTTGATGATTTTAAAGACCTCGTTAAACGTTTGTATTCATCCCAGCGATTACTTGCCACAAATTTGTTAAATGAAGCAAAAAAATTAATTGCTGACGGCGATACAGAAAAAGGAGGATTTAAGTTGCTACAAACCTTTAAGGCATTGCCGAAATACAATCCTTTAATTAAGTTTTTAAGTCAGGAAGGAAATAAACTCTTATTGCAAAAAACTGAAAATACTTACATGGCTGACAATATGAAGCATATGCACAAAGCTACTGATGCGCTTTATTTTGTCATTGATGAAAAACAAAATTCGGTAGAAATTACCGATAAGGGTTATGAAATTCTTGCCGAATCAGGTGAAGATTCTTCTTTCTTTATCTTACCGGATATTGGAACCGAAATTGCTAATTTAGAAAATGAATACTCTGATCCGAAAGAGATCGCATTGAAAAAGTCGGATATTATATCTGATTTTTCATTGAAATCAGAACGGGTACATACAATTAATCAATTGTTAAAGGCCTACGCGCTTTTTGAAAAGGATGTAGAATATGTACTTATTGACAATAAAGTAAAAATTGTTGATGAGCAGACTGGTCGTATTATGGAAGGGCGTCGTTATTCTGATGGATTGCATCAGGCGATAGAGGCCAAAGAAAATGTCAAGGTTGAGGCTGCAACACAAACCCATGCTACGATTACATTGCAGAATTTTTTCCGTATGTATCATAAGTTATCTGGTATGACCGGAACCGCTGAAACAGAGGCCGGAGAGTTTTTGGATATTTATGAATTAGATGTTGTGGTAATTCCAACTAACCGACCAATTGTTAGAGATGACAAACAAGATTTAGTGTATAAAACTAAACGTGAAAAATACCAAGCTGTTATTGATCATATTGTTGAGCTTACCGATGCAGGCAGACCTGTTTTGGTTGGTACTACTTCGGTGGATGTTTCTGAATTGCTTGGGCGAATGCTTACAAGAAAAGGCATTCAGCACAATGTGTTAAATGCCAAATTGCATAAGCGTGAGGCAGATATTGTGGCTGAAGCCGGACAGAAATCTGCTGTAACTATCGCAACAAATATGGCAGGTCGTGGTACAGACATTAAATTGAGCAAAGAAGTCATTGCAGCAGGCGGGCTTGCAATTCTTGGTACTGAACGACATGATTCTCGCCGAGTTGACAGACAGTTGAGAGGACGGGCAGGTCGTCAGGGAGATCCAGGAAGTTCACAGTTCTTTGCTTCCCTTGAGGATAATCTAATGCGGATATTCGGTTCTGAGCGAATTGCAAAAATGATGGATCGAATGGGCTTAAAAGAAGGAGATGTCATACAGCATAACATGATTTCGAAATCTATTGAGCGAGCACAGAAAAAAGTGGAAGAAAATAATTTCGGTATCCGTAAGAAATTACTTGAGTACGATGATGTCATGAATGCACAACGTACGGTAATTTATAAAAGACGTCGTCATGCCCTTGATGGGGAACGACTTGGTGCAGATATCGCTGGAATGATGAATGATTTGGCAGCAACTTTAATTGATGAATTTTATGAAAATAGCTCGTTTGAGGAGTTTGAGTTGGATTTACTTCGATTATTATCTTTAGAAGCTCCGTTTACAGCCGAAGAATTTAAATCTGAAAAACCTGCCAAACTTGTTGATCGCCTTTATGATAAAATTGTTGAAGTTCATAAAATTAATGTTGAACGAATCGCAAAACAAGCATATCCAGTAATTAAAACCGTGTATAAAAATCAATCGGCGGTTTATAAAAACATTGTCGTTCCTGTGAGTGACGGTATAAAAACATTCCGTGTAATTGTTAATCTTGAAAAAGCTTACGAGACTGAAGGTCGTGAAGTTGTAGATGCATATGATAAAACTGCGGTTCTCGCTGCGATTGATGAGATGTGGAAAGAGCATCTCCGTGAAATGGATGATTTACGACAATCGGTACAAAATGCATCTTACGAGCAAAAAGATCCATTGTTAATTTATAAACTTGAAGCTTTTGGCTTGTTTAAAAATCTGCTTGACAGAATTAATAAATCGGTAGTCTCTGTGTTGATGAAAGGACAGATTCCGATTGATGATCCGAATGAAGTGAAAGAGGCTGAGCAGCGTAAACGATTAGATACAAGTAACATGAAGACCGGAAGACAAAATCCTGGACTTGGTGATGATAAAAATGAAAAAACAAAACCACAGCCAGTTCGTACTGAAAAGAAAATTGGTCGTAATGATCCCTGTCCTTGTGGTAGTGGAAAGAAATATAAAAATTGTCACGGACGACATGGTGCCGAATAATCTGTTTAGGCATGAAATTTGAAAAATATATAACGATAAAATAAAAACTTATGAATGTTAAACACTTAATTTTGAGCGTAATTGTTTTTGGATTTCCTTCAATGCTGATGGCACAGGTTGGAGGGCAAGATATCGATACTGCGCAAATCATTGTTCCCACAAAAATTGTGGTGGATACAACTGTGACTGGTGAAGAAAATGTCATTGCAGCCGAAGGGCAAGAAGCACAGCTTGCCTATAACAGTGGAATTGATTTATTTAATGCCAATATGTATAAACAGGCGGTAAGTCAATTTACAACTGCTATTGAATTGAACCCTGATTTTGCACAAGCGTATATGAATCGTGGGTCGGCATTGTTTCAAATGAAAGCATTGTCACAGGCTATTGAAGATTTGCAAAAAGCAATTGAAATAAATGATGAGTTACCGGCTGCTCACTATATGCTTGGACTAATCTATATGCAAAAACAAGATTATTCTAATGCACAAAATGCCTTGGATGAAGCCAAAACACAGAAATTTCAAAATCCTAAATTGGATTACTATCTTGGTGTAATTGCTTTTATGAATGAAGATTATGAAAGCGCAGAATTTGCCTTTAAAGATGCAATTAAAGAGGATAAGAAAAATGCCATGATTTATAATGATCTTGGTAGTACTTATCGCAAGATGGAACAGTTTGATAAAGCAATTGCAGAATATACAAAGGCAATTGATTTGGATAAAAGTACTCCTATGTATTATTCTAATAGAGGCTCTGTATATCGGGTTCAAGAAAAATATGAGGAGGCAATTAATGATTATACCAAAGCGCTTGATATTGATTCAGAGTATAAACTAGCACAAAATAATCGTGGAGTCGCAAAAATGCATCTTGAACAATATGAAGCAGCAATAGATGATTTTGACGCAGTAGTGAGCGTTGATAGAGATTATGCTTTTGCCTATAATAATCTCGGCTTGGTGTATTATCGTATGCAAAATTATGATGACGCCATTACGAATTACACCAAAGCAATTGCACTCGATCCAGATTATGGCTATGCTTATTTGCATCGGGGAAATGCAAAGGAAATGTTGAGAAAGTTTGATGATGCTTGCAAAGATTGGGAAAAAGCACTTGAACTTGGAGTGAAAAATGCAGAATCATACTTAATTTATTGTAATCAGGAGGACTAACCATGAGAAAAACAAAAAATATACTGAGAATAAGCATATTAGTCCTGTTTTCATTTTTTATGATTCAGGGAATTAATGCACAGGTTGATGTTGACATTGACAAAAAAGAATTTAAAGGACGTAATAAAAATGGATTTCGAGATGCCTGGAAATCAGTGAAATACGGAAATGATTTGTACAAAATAAATACATCCGGTGGGTTTCGTCAGGCAATTACATTTTATGAGGAAGCTGTAAGGTATAATGGAAATAATCCTGAATTGAATTATAAATTAGGTGTTTGTTATCTTTTCGATTTACAAGTTGATGAGGCCGTCAAATATTTTGAAAAAGCAGTGAAAAAGAAATCAGGAGTTGCTCCTGATGTGCGGTATTTGCTCGGGAAATCATATCATAACAATTATAAGTTTGATGAGGCTATTGACGTACTGACTGAATTTATTAATAAATATCAGTCTTCAGGAGATGAAGATTTTGATGATAAAATAATTGCTAAAGCGAAACGAAAAATCGAAGAATGTAATTCGGCGAAGGTGTTGGTTAAAAATCCAACCCGAGTATTTATCGATAATTTAGGCCCTGCTGTGAATTCAAAATATCCCGAATATGGTCCTGTAATTACAACTGATGAATCAATGGTTGTTTTTACTTCACGTCGAGAAGGAACAACTGGTGATGCGCGTGATGAGTCTGATTTTCAGTATTATGAGGATTTGTATATCTCTTTTCGTGATGATCAAGAACGATGGGGAAATGCAATGAATATGAGGGGTTTGAATACAGATGGGCATGATGCATCAATCGGCTTATCTTATGATGGACAAATACTTTATACCTATAATGGCACTCCGAACGGTACTATTCTAACAAGTGAATTAGAAGGGGATGAGTGGTCTAAACCAAAGGAGCTTAGCAGACATATTAATCAAAAATCGCACGAGACAAGTGCAACGGTTTCTGCCGATGGAAAATATTTTTATTTCGTGAGTGATCGTGATAAAGATGATTTTGGAACACCTTCATATGGTGGGAAAGATATTTATGTGTGTGAAAAGACGTATAAAGGTAAATGGGGAAAAGTAAAAAATATTGGATCTGCGATTAATACTGAGTATAATGAAGAAGCTTGTTTTATTCACCCTGATGGAATTACTATGTACCTTAGCTCTGAAGGATTTAATAGCATGGGAGAATATGATATTTTTAAAACTACAAAAGATTCGCTAGGAAACTGGACAGAACCTGAAAATATTGGTTATCCCGTA
This sequence comes from Bacteroidota bacterium, assembly GCA_034658655.1. Taxonomy (GTDB): domain Bacteria; phylum Bacteroidota; class Bacteroidia; order Bacteroidales; family ML635J-15; genus JAQIBY01. The sequence goes on along the minus strand of JAYEFQ010000047.1, from coordinate 11,610 downwards.
AATACACCTTCAAGAGATGTCTTTTTTGTTATGGCAGGATCAGGTCGTTATGGATATTATTCTACCGTTCGTGAAACGGGATATGGTGGACAGGATATTTATAGAATTACTTTCTTAGGTCCTGAAAAACTTATGGTTGAAGCACTTGAGGATAATCTTATGGCAAGTCTGAATGCGACTATCTCTGATAAAGTTGTAGAACAAGAAGTAGAAATTAAAACTGTGCGTTTAACGCTTTTAAAAGGAACGGTTACAGATGCGATTTCTGGACAACCTATTAAAGCAGATATCGAAATTGTGGATAATGAGAAAAATGAGGTGGTAACGCTTACAAACTCAAACTCCTCAACGGGAAAATATATGATATCTTTACCATCGGGTAAAAATTATGGGATTTCTGTAAAAGCAGATGATTATCTTTTCCACTCTGAAAACTTTAATATCCCTGCAGCAACAGGATACCAAGAGGTAATTAAAGATGTTGTGCTTAGTAAAGTGGGAGTTGGAACGAAAATCGTACTTAAAAATATCTTTTTTGATTACAATAAGTCAACGCTGCGTTCTGAATCATATCCAGAACTTGAGCGACTTAGAAAATTGCTCAATTCATATTCTGATATGCGCATAGAAATAGGTGGACATACCGATAATCATGGTTCGCTTAAATATAATACTGACTTGTCACAAGCAAGAGCTAAAGCGGTTGTTGATTATTTGGTGAGCCTTGGAATTAATCGAAGTCGAATGGAGTTTAAAGGATATGCATATTTGCAACCAATTGATACCAACGATACTGATGAAGGACGTCAACAAAATCGCCGCGTTGAGTTTAAGGTTTTGAGTGTTAATTAATTCTGGAATAAATTATATGGCTGCTTTTTTGAAAAATATCTGGTTAATTGTTTTTGTTTTGGCTTTCGCTGCTGCACATGCACAAATTGATGTGCAATTTAAGCGTTCGGCTTTTCCTAATGACCCTAGTGGTTTGAAAAAAGCGAAGCAAAATATCCGTAGCGGAGACTCCCGAATTAAAAAGCAAAATGATTACGAAAAAGCAATCCCATATTATTTGGAGGCCTGGGAGTTTAATCCGAATAATGCAGCCTTAAATTACACAATTGGTAGTGCTTATTGGAAAACGACTGAAAAGCAAAAGTCTTTATCATTTTTTGAAAAAGCACAAGCTATAAACGATGAAGTTGAGAATGATTTGTATTATAAACTTGGACTATCCAGACATCTGAATTATAAGTTTAATGAGGCGATTCAGGCATTTAACCAATACCTAAAACGAAATCTAAGGCTTGCTGAATCCGAAAAAGCCATTGTAATTAAAAAAATTACAGAATGTCGGTACGGACTTGAATTAATCCAAGATACGATTCGGGTGGAAATCAGTAATTTAGGAGAAAACGTAAATACTGAATATGCTGAATACAATCCAATGATTGTGTCAGATGGTTCTAAACTTTTGTTTACTGCCCGCCGAAAATATATCGGAAATACGATAGAGCCAGCTGATGGAAAGCCGTGTGAAGATGTTTGGTATGCTGATAAAGGTGAAGATGGAGAATGGGAAAAATCTCGAAAATTTGGATCTCCAATTAATACCAAGGGGCATGATGCTGTTTCAGGAATGAGCCCTGATGGACAGGAACTATTTGTTTATAAAGCAGTTGACAAAAAAGGGGGTGATATTTTTTACTCTAAACTAAAAGGTGAAAAATGGTCGAAACCCGATCCTATGCCTGCGGTAGTCAACTCAGAACATCATGAGTCAAAGGCGAGTATGAGTTTTGATGGGAAAACCCTATATGTCGTATCTAATCGCCCAGAGGGGAATTATGGTGGTCGTGATATTTATGTAGGTAAAATGGATGCGGCATTGCAATGGTCAGAACTCCAAAATATAGGACCAATCATTAATACTGAATACGATGAAGAGGGAGTGTTTATTCATCCTGATGGGCGAACCTTATACTTTTGTTCACAAGGACATAATAGTATGGGCGGATTTGATATTTTTCGATCAGTGAAAGATTCAATCGGTAATTGGACAACCCCAGAAAATCTCGGATATCCGATTAATACACCCAGCGATGAGGCCTTTTGGGCAATTGCATCCGATGGGAGACATGCCTACATTAGCTCAATACGTCCTGATGGCTTTGGTGATTATGATATCTACGAAGTCATTTTCCCTGAGCCGGAATCCATTGATGAAATTCAACACGTTGATGTTCGCTTAACTCTTTTCAATGGCTTTGTAAAAGATGTTAAATCATTGGACCCACTTGAAGCAAAAATTGAAATTGTTGATAATGAAACTAATGAGCAAATTGCTGTGTTGTCGTCAAATGAAGCAAGCGGAAAATTCATTGTCAATTTGCCTGCAGGTAAAAATTATGGTTTGTCTGTGAGTAAAAATGGATATATGTTCCATTCTGAAAATTTTAATATTAAAGATAAAGCAAAATTTCAACAAATTACTCGTGAAATTCTTTTGCAACCAATGGAAGTTGGGACAAAAATAGTTTTGCGTAATATTTTCTTTGATTATGATAAATCAACTTTGCGTAGTGAGTCCTCTGGAGAGTTGTCAAAAGTGTTGAAAATCCTAGATGATAATCCTAATATGAAAATTGAGATTTCTGGACATACTGATAACAGAGGCTCTTTAGAATATAATACAGAACTTTCACGTAGTCGCGCCAAATCGGTTGTTGATTATTTGATTGAAAAAGGAGTAAAGACAGAGAAATTAAGTTACGAAGGATATGCATTTAATCAGCCTATTGCAGACAATGATACAGATGAAGGACGTCAACATAACCGTCGGGTAGAGTTTAAAGTGTTGGAAAATGATTAATCATTCCTTTATGCATAATTATTTTGAATTTACATTTTTTCTTATTTTAATATACATAAAATTATGAAACATACAGCATTAACAAAAACACATGAAGCATTAGGTGCGCGCATGGTTCCCTTTGCAGGATACCTGATGCCTGTTGAATATAGTGGAATTAAAGATGAACACAAAAATGTTCGGGAAAAACTTGGCGTTTTTGATGTCTCTCATATGGGCGAATTTGAAGTAAAGGGCACCAAAGCAAAAGCATTTGTTCAGCGCTTGACAAGTAATGATGTGAATAGTCTTTACGATGGAAAAGTACATTACACATGTTTCCCAAATGATAAAGGAGGAATTGTTGATGATTTGCTCGTATATCGCTTTAAAGACGATGAATATTTGTTGGTTGTTAATGCTGCAAATATTGATAAAGACTGGGATTGGTGCGTAAAACAATCTGAAGTTGAAGGTCTGGAAATAGGAAAGGAACTAATTAATATTTCTGATGATATTTCTCAATTGGCGATACAGGGTCCCTATGCATTAAAAGCAATGCAAAAATTAACCGATGAGAATGTTATTGATATGGAGTTTTATACCACAAAAAAGATTGCATTTGCTGGAATTGATGAGGTGATTTTTTCAACCACAGGATATACCGGAGCAGGAGGTTGTGAAATTTATTGTGCGAATAAAGATGCAAAAAAACTTTTTGATGCCGTAATGGATGCAGGTAAAGAATTCGGTATCAAACCTATAGGACTTGGTGCACGTGATACTTTGCGTTTGGAAATGAATATGTGTCTTTACGGAAATGACATCAATGATGAAACATCACCAATTGAAGGCGCTTTGGGTTGGATCACTAAGTTTTCTGACGGCAATGATTTTATTATGCGAGCGCATCATGAAAAAATAAAAGCAGATGGACCAGAAAAACGACTGAAAGGTTTTGTCATGAAAGAAAGAGGAATTCCGCGGCAGCATTATCCGGTTTATAATGAAGCAGGAGAGGAAATCGGAGAAGTTACTAGTGGTACAATGTCACCAATGATGGATGCCGGAATTGGAATGGCTTATCTCAAGCCTGGTTATTGGAAGTCTGGAACAAAAATACTTATCGGAGTGCGTAAAAAACGCCTCGAAGCAGAAATTGTAAAACCTCCGATTTTTAAAAATCAAATTCCAGAGGTGAAATAATAGTAAATAAAACACTATTTAAACGATTATTGAGGATAAAGACGGAGCTGAAAAATAGTTTCGTCTTTTCTATTTTTTACGCATACTACCACCAATGGTAATTTCAAATCCGTGATAATGCAATTCTGAGTTAGGATAATCAACATCTTGATAAACTGATGCATTTTCACCTGATGCATATTGTAAAACACCATTAATGCCTATGTTTTGGCCGCCCATATAATATTTTACAGCAATGTATCCCCAAATATTGTTCTGTATTCGGATATTAAGTTTTGTTCCAACGAGATAGCCCCACCCCAAAGCAGATTTATCCATATTCAAATCAGAGCTTAAACTTGAGTAATTGTAAGCTTCACTAATCATGTCCTCAAAATTCCCATGCATAATTTTTTGATTAAAACCTGCGAAGCCAAAAACGCCACCCATCAGTTCTAATTCTACTGACTTGGTCGGAATAACAATGGCAGGAACTAAACTCATACTTAAACTTTGAAACGGACCAATGAGTGCTCGATTTGAGTTCAGTTCATCAGGAAACCCTGTCATGCTCATGCCTCCAATGTTATTCATGCTGATGCCTGGACTAATTTGTAAATAGTTCCCAAACTTTACTGGTAAATTAATATTTACAGGGGCAATTGGGTTGCTGAAATATCCGTGTGTCGGGAAAAAATACGAAAAACCTATACTTTGAGCTTGTGCATTATTCACAAATAAAAAATAGCAACTGAAAAATAAAATAATACAAAGTCTTTTTTTCATAAGTTTAGTTTTTTTGCAATTTAAAAAAAAAGTTTAACATAATATCATGTGTTTTTTTAAACTTTTTAAAATTGATCGTTAATGTGTATTTTTTTATTCATTGTGCTTGGGCGAAAGAGGATAGGTGAAAATGCGTATGTTTTCATTGAAAAAGTAGGGTGAAAGGCGTATTATATTGAGATGAGTTGTGAAATAAAATGACTTGTGTTTGTTGTTCCCAGAAAATATTCGTAATTTCAGCACAAAGTATAATTAATACGCCATATATGAAATTAAGACTAATCCTTTCTGATCAATTGAATATAAATCATTCTTGGTTTGAATCTGTTTCAGATGATGTATTGTATGTTATGATGGAAACACGCCATGAGATGGAATTTATTCGGTTACATCGGCAGAAACAACTTGGAATACTTGCAAATATGCGGGATTTCTTTAATGAAATTCGCTCAAACGGACACAATATACATTATATTTATCTTGATGATCCGGAGAATGAGCAGCAATTGGATTGGAATTTATTGCGCATCTTATCTGAACATTCGATAACGGAATTTGAATTTCAAGAAGCCGATGAATATTCGACTCATGCGCTAATGCAGCAGTTTGTGAGTGGGTTGGATATCCCGTACAGAGAAGTTTCTTCTGAACACTTTTTTACAGAAAAAGATGAACTGGGAAAGTTTTTTGCCGGGAAGAAAAAAATCCTGATGGAGCATTTTTATCGTCATATGCGTAAAAAACATCAAATCCTTGTGGACGGGAATGAAGATCCGCTTGGTGGTAAATGGAATTATGACGGACAAAATCGTGAGCGCTTTCCAGATGATATGCCAGTTCCTGAACCTTATGTTTTTCATCATGATTTGACTACCATTAATGAAATGCTCGATAAAATGGAGGTAAAATCAATGGGGCATGTAAATCAGAAAGATTTTATTTGGCCCGTTGGTAGAGCTGAAGCACTTGAATTGCTGAATCATTTTTTACAGCATTTATTGCCACATTTTGGAACCTATCAGGATGCAATGACAACTCGTGGTTGGACATTGTTTCATTCCCGTGTTTCCTTTGCACTAAATCGTAAGTTGGTATCACCTAAAGAGGTTGTACAGGCTGCTTTAGATGCATATCAAAATGATGCTTCTTTGACATTGCCGCAGGTTGAAGGGTTTATTCGACAAATTATTGGCTGGCGCGAGTATATGCGTGGGGTGTATTGGAATCAAATGCCGGAGTATGCAACAAAAAATCACTTTTTTGCAGACAGACCGCTACCTGCGTTTTATTGGACAGGAAAAACCGAGATGAATTGCTTGCGACATGTCATTACGCAAAGCTTAGATTACGGTTGGACACATCATATTCAACGATTAATGATTCCCGGAAATTTTGCAATGCTAATTGGTGCCGATCCTGATCAAGTTGACGATTGGTTTCTTGGGATGTATCACGATGCAGTTCAGTGGGTTGAAATGCCTAACGTACGCGGAATGAGTCAGTTTGCTGATGGTGGTATTGTGGGGACAAAACCATACGCTGTATCTGCAAATTACATTAATAATATGAGTGATTATTGCCAGTCTTGTGTGTATGATAAGGATAAAAAAGTGGGAAAAGATGCTTGCCCGTTTAATGCATTGTATTGGCATTTTTATCATCGAAATCGAAAACGACTGGCGTGGTATCCACGATTAAATCAGATTTTTGCAATTTGGGATCGCATGCCGAAAGATAGACGAACCGCTTATTTGAAACAAGCTGAGGATTTTCTGAAAGAATTGAAATGAATCGAAAAAATGTGGTAGAGTAAGCAATTTTGCAGGGGAAAGTAAACGATTGTCATTCGATAGAAAAACGAAGATGCGTAGTGGCGTTCCGAAAGTTTTCTGGATGCGTCCCCGAAAGCTTTCTGGATGCGAAAATTTCCTTCTCAAGCACTCGCTAAGCGAAAGAATTCGCGCAGGAAAGTCGAGGCTTTGAGTTAAGAAATTTCAATTGCAGCAGTTAGCCAGCAGTTTTAGCACAATGCAATCGTTTGGAATTTGATTTTTGTTAAATTGGTGCTTATTTGTCATTTGTTTTTTTGTCATTTGTTTTTTGTCATTTGGGATTTCCTTGTTATTTGGGACTGTGCATTTTCCCGCTTTTTTCTTACTTTTGTTACAAATCGAAATTATGAGTTTTTTATATCCGACATTTCTTTGGGCACTCGCCGCAGTATTGATACCGGTTATCATTCACCTATTTAGTTTTCGACGCTATAAAACAGTCATGTTTTCACAAACGCGATTTCTTGAGGCTGTCCGGCAGGATAATCGTTCGCGTTCAAAATTAAAGCATCTCCTAATTCTACTGAGTCGTATGCTGATGATTGCTGCGCTGGTATTTGCATTTGCCGGACCAATTATTTTGGCTGATGATGCCGATTCAACAGGAAATCAAACACCTTATGTTGCGGTTTATATCGATAATTCATATTCGATGATGAACGAGAGTGAGCAAGGCAGTATGCTTGATCTTGCTAAACAAACGGCTTTAAATATTGCTGAGGCACATGGGTCGGGAGTGGAGTATTTACTTTTGACAAATGCCATGCCTGCAGCTTATTATCGTCCGATGTCGGTGGATGAGTTTATTGAATCACTCGGGAAAATTACACACACATCCACAGTTAAAAGTTTCTCCGATATTTCAACCCGTGCTGAAAGCATTGTTTCAGGGCTTGTTGATGCCGATGAGCAGGTGAAATTGTACTTTATTTCTGATTTTCAGGAAAATGCTGCCGATATTAACACGCTTAAAAATACTAAGCATTTACAGTATGCATTTATGCAACTCGCACCGCTTATGCAGGAAAATTTGAGTGTTGACTCCCTTTGGTTTGATACGCCGTTTCGCCGTTCAGGACAAGCCGAGAGATTGTATGTCAGTGTGAAAAATCATGGTGAAAGTGCATATTCTGATGTTCCTCTGAATTTGTTTGTTAATGATTCTTTGAAAGCGGTAAGTAGCTTCAGTGTGGCTGAACAGAGTGAGGCAATTGTGGAAATCAATTTCACGAATGCGCTTGATGGATTGCAGGAGGGACACATTGTTTTTGACGATTATCCGGTGCAATTTGACAATACTTTTTATTTTAATTATCAACTGAGTGGAACGCATAAAATTATGATTGTTGAGGGGAATTCGAGTCATGGATTTCCGAGAGGATTGTATAATGATGAACAAGTGTTTGATGTAGATTATGTGGCTTTGGATGCCTTGAATTTGAATCAACTTGCAAGCTATGATTTGGTAATTATCTATGCGGCAAATCGAATTTCTGACGGGTTGCAATCTCAATTAGATTCGTATTTGCAAGAATCCGGTGTGTTGTGTTTAATTCCTGATGAAAATGCCGACATTGTTTCATGGAATCAATTGTTAACAAGTTTTCAAGCGGCTGAATTATCCGAATGGACAGATTCTATACGTAATATTTATCAAATTGATTTTGAACATGATTTTTTCCGTGGAGTTTTCCCAGAAGCTCAGGAGCAGGTAGATTTACCAAATATTACCGGTTCGTGGCGTTTAAATCAGCGTGTTAGGATGCAATCTGAGCCTTTAATTAGCTTTCGTGACGGTGGAGATTTTTTATTGCAGGTAAAGCGGGGAAATGGCTTTGTGTATATGCTCACATCTTTGATACATGAAGAATATGGAAATTTTAATCGACATGCTTTATTGATTCCGGTTGTATATAATATTGCACTGAATATACCTGGACAGCATGCCTTATATCATATTTCCGGAGAGGAAGGGCATTTGGATATTTCAAATCAGGAAATTGCACGTGAGGCAAATATTGAAATTGTCGGAGAGGAGATGTCTATTATTCCGATATGGCGTTTTACCGGAAAATCATTGCGGGTTTTTATTCCCGAAGAAATTGCTGATGCTGGACATTATCGCATTACGCGTGCTGATGAAACGATTGCCGGATTAGCAATAAATCATGACGCTTCAGAATCAGAGATGCAGTTTTTGAATTCAGAGCGAATTGAAAGTTTAATCAGCGAATATGATTTGGACGTAGATTATTTTGTTGCTGGCTCTTTTGAAAAATTGCAACAAAGCATTCAAAATATTGCTGTCGGCAAGAAATTATGGCATTGGTTTTTACTTGCAGCTCTAGTTTTCATAATTATTGAAATTGCCTTGATTCGTTTTATGCGGGATTAAATTTTATGAACAGGCGATTTTTATAAAAGAGTTATTTTTGATTTTGTTTGTTTTTTAGACTGGACTCATTTCTGCTATTTTTCGCATTACTCCGAAAGATTTTCCAGCAGTTTGTCAATGTCTTCTTCGGTGTTCTTAAGTTTGCTCCGGCAGCTTTTAATTAATGTAAGTGCCCTAGAAACCTTTGATGAGAGCTGGTCCATATCTGGTTGTTGCTCCTCAATTTCATTGATGATGGTTTCAATTTCTGCGATTGCCTTTGCATATGATTCACTGTTTTTTGCCATGTTTCAAAAATAATAAATATTTTCAGGTTTTTGGTAATAGAGGAGTAATTCTTTTCGAATTTGTGACCGATGTTGCATGTTGAAGATTATAAGACTTTTAGACTTAGTGGTTGTTAAGCTTATTTCTTAACAGCCACTGAACTCATATATGATTTTTTGGGATGAATTATAATATGTCAAAAAGCATAGATATTTTATTTCGGAGTGTAAATACTTATTTGTAATTTTACTCACGTTGTGAATTGATTAACAATCGAGGTTTTAAACGAATAAAAATAACGGCATGAAATTTAAACCAGAAGTATATCGGATACGTGACGAGCGCATGAAACCTTTTATTGATCCTGAAGAGATTTGGGATTATGTTGAGGAAACCAAAAATCCGACTGCGAAGCAAGTTCGCGAAGTGATTCAAAAATCATTAAACAAAAATCGCTTGAATTTGAGGGAAACGGCAATTCTGATAAATGCCAATACCCCGGAACTTATTCAAGAGATTAAAGATGGTGCTCGTGCATTGAAAGAAAATGTGTATGGCAATCGGATAGTGCTATTTGCTCCATTATATATTGGAAATAAATGCAAGAATAATTGTACTTACTGTGGATTCAGGGCGAGTAATAAAGAGGCAATTCGTCGTACATTAACAGATGGCGAGTTGGTTAAAGAGGTTGAGGCACTTGAAGATAACGGTCAGAAGCGTTTGGTTTTGGTGTATGGAGAACACGCTGATTATAGTCCTGAGTACATAGCACATACTGTTAAAACGGTTTACGATGTTAAAAAAGGGATGGGCGAAATTCGTCGTGTAAATATTAATGCTGCCCCAATGGAAATAGAGGGTTTTCGAACAGTGCGTGAATCTGGAATTGGAACGTATCAGGTATTTCAAGAAACTTATCATCCTGAAGCATATAAATTGTATCATTTAAGTGGTCCTAAAGCCGATTATAATTATCGATTGACATCGCTTGATCGTGCACAGGAAGCTGGTGTAGATGATGTCGGAATAGGTGCTTTGTTCGGATTATACGATTGGCGGTTCGAGGTGATGGCTATGATTCGTCATACCAATCATTTTGAAGCTTGTTACAATGTCGGGCCGCATACCATATCTTTCCCGCGAATTACTTCTGCATCTGCAATGGATATTAATCGACAGTATATTGTAAGCGATGAAGAGTTTGTTCGGATTATTGCAATTCTCAGACTTGCAGTACCATACACCGGTTTGATACTAACCGCTCGTGAAAATGCACAAGTGCGAACTGAGGTGATGAGTTTCGGAGTGTCTCAAATTGATGGTGGTACCAAATTGGAATTGGGTAGTTATGCCGCAAGTTTGAATGAGGATCAAAATTTGAATAAAGAACAGTTTACAATTAATGATAACCGTTCTTTAGGTGAAATTATTGATGAGCTTTTGGATAAAGGATATTTGCCAAGTTTTTGTACCGCATGTTATCGCTTAGGTCGTACTGGTGAGCATTTTATGGAGTTTTCTGTGCCTGGTTTTATTAAGCGTTACTGTACTCCAAATGCAATTTTGACTTTGTCTGAATATTTGGTGGACTATGCCACTGAAGAAACTCAGGAAAAAGGTTGGGCTGTTATAGCGCGAGAAATTAATGATTTGGAAGGCTTTAACCAAAAGGATGAGCTGAAAAGTCGGATTGAACAAATTAAACAAGGAAAACGAGACTTATACTTTTAAAAATAGGATGTTATGAATGAAATTCGCATATTAGGTATCCATGTCACCGACAGGATTAAAGAAGCCGGTAAAACGCAAGCCGTATTGACACAGCATGCAGGAATAATTAAAACCCGATTGGGATTTCATGAGGTGTCTGAAGAGGTTTGCAGTCGCAATGGTTTAATTGTGATAGAGCTAAAAGGAGCAACTGACCAATGGAAAGTTTTAGAAAACGATCTTGATGCGATTGGCGGAATCCGTGTTAAACAAATGAAATTTTCGATTTAATCCTTTTGTTATGAATGAACGTATAGAAATACTTGGAATATTAATTCGTGAACCCGAAACGAAAACACATCACCTTCAGGATATTATGATATCTTATGGATGCAGTATTCGTACTCGATTGGGATTAAACGGCTCAGAATATAGTAAAAATGGATTGATAATTCTTGAGATGAAGGGAAATGATAAAGATCGTGAAAATTTTCTGCGTAAATTGAATGATTTCCCCGGAGTTGAAGTTCAAAAGATGGAATTTTAATTATGTCGGGGATTATTAATCTAACGCGTGCAGCTAG
>JAYEFQ010000046.1:0-4335 GCA_034658655.1 Bacteroidota bacterium | reverse complement strand
CTCCATACTTGCCCCTAATATAGTTTTCTTCAAAAGATTCGGTTTTTCTTACTTCATCAGACTTGAAGTCCGCCAAAGAATAAAGTTTAACTTCACCAAACTTGTTTTTATCAGTAAACCAAATTTGGTCACGTCTGAATAAGCCTGAACTTAATAAATTTGTGTCGTGAGTGTTGAAAATCAATTGTGCATTTTTCTTGTTTAGTTCTTTAGAATTAAATAGTGATACAATTTTACACACCAGATTAGGATGTAACTTTGAATCAAGTTCATCAATCACTAGGGTATAGCCATTCTCAATAACATCTAAAATTGGACCAGTTAAAGCAAAAAACTTTCGTGTTCCTGACGATTCATCGTCATCTAATGAGAAATTAACTGTATCAATAGGATTATTATTAGTGTCATATTTTTTATGAGTTGTTAAAACATCTGAAATAAACTCTGCCTTTTCTTCATTAACTTCTTTGATAATTTTATCCCTTAATTCTTTGGGCAGTTCTTTGGGCAGTTTGTCAATTTCTAATTTTTGAAGCTTAATATCCTGAATGCCTAAATCAGCAGCCTTCAACAAATCTAGGATCCTTGTTTTGTGAATTGGATCTTCTGTTCTGCTCATTGTAAAACCCTGATATCTTGATTCATTAAGGCCTGAAATCGTTTTTAGTTGTTTAAACCAATCAATTACTGAAATGGAAATTGAATCATTAAATTGAGCTGCAACCGATACCAATAAGGCGTTATCTCTTACTAGCTTTTCCTTAATTATAGTTTTTCCTTTTTGAAAATTTCTTTCGTGGGTTTCGAATTTGTTTTTTTCTCTATAAAACAATTCAATTTCTTTAGTTTTTGGCTTGTAATACAACCATTCTGAAATTACAATTTCTTTATTTACTTCGAATCCATATCGGAATAATACGTTTTTATGAGAAAAAACAACTTCAAATTCTGTGGGAAGTTTTTCATTTTCATCATTTAACCGGAATGGTTCAACATTAATTTTATCCCCTTTCTGACTGTCTTTAGAACTTGTAATTACGAAATGTTTCATAAACATCAGTGCTTCAAAAAACTTACTTTTTCCGCTTGCATTTGCACCATAAAGAACGGCACTTTTTAAAAGTCTAAAATTGAATTTCAAATCTTGGTGAATGTTTTCAGTTTCACGTGTGTCTTTGTCGTAATTTGACGCAACAAGACTTAGGGTTGCTCTCTCTTTGAATGTCCTAAAATTATTAATTGAAAATTGTAGAAGCATAATTCAGTTTGTTTTTGTAATAATGCTGCAAATATAGGTTTAATTTTTATTTAAAGCGCAAAATAAAATTATTTATTGCTTGGTTTTGACCGAAAACGCTTCTTGTTTTACGAAATTTACATACATGCTATCAGGTCTCTCCACTCACAAATGCCATGAACGCCGCATCATTTCTCATCGCTCACTAATGCTTTTGAATCGTCGAAACATGATTTGATAATATGCTAAAAACTTAATCCAACGCTAATTCCCATGGGGACAAGGAAAATATCTCTTTCTTTATTTGTGCTATAAAAAACATAATGAGCATAAACTCTGAAATTTACACGGTATAATTTTAAAGGAATAAGTCGATAGGCAATGATAGGGTATAAGAGGTAATTTAGGTAATCTTTCCTGCATAAAAATGTACCTCCGATTCCGAGTTCCAAAAAGCTACGTTTTTTCCCGAAATTTCCTGTAACATGGTGTGGAAAACTAATGAATTTTAGCGGAGTATCACAGCCTCCCCAAAGACATATGTCAAATGTTTTTTGATATCCGATACCGAATTTTGTGTTGATAAAAACATCAGTATGAGTAGGAATTATTCTGGAGTAATTCAGTGAGGTTATGGAGGCATCACCCAAAAAGTTGATGCTGATGCTATTTAGTGGTGTTGCATAATCGGTTTGCATATATTCTTGAGCAAAGACTGTTCTGCCGATGCAGAAAAAGCATAGAATTAAAATGAATTTATTCATATTCGAGTGCTTAATTGGTGCAATGATAAATCGTTAAGTGTATTACACTTTGTTATTTTCAAAGATAATGAAAATTCATTACCTACGAGAAAAACATGCCGGGTTACTGTAAATTTTGAATTAAGAGATAAATAATGCGGGTTAGAAATTGCAAAGATTTTATAGTGCAGCAATATTTTGATAATTAAATGCTTTTGTTTATTTTTCATGATTAAATAAAATACATGTTATGGAAAAACGATGGATTCCTGTATTCTTTTTAATTATTGTGGTTTTTGTATTTTATGTCAATACCATTTCGCATGATTATGCATTGGATGACAAGATGGTTATTCAAAATAATGAGTTTACGCAAGCTGGAATTTCCGGTATCGGGAAAATTCTGACAACCGATATGATGGCTGGTATGTTTGGCGAAAAGTCGCAAATTGTACAGGGCGGTAGATATCGACCACTCAGTATGATTACTTTTGCTGTTGAACAATCGCTGTTTGGCGGTAATCCGCACATTTCACATTTTATTAATATCCTTTTATATGCCTTGCTCGTTTTATTGATATATCGGGTTTTACAAAAACTGTTTCCGCAAAATAAAGATGCAATTTGGTCGGTGCCTTTTATTGCCGCCTTGTTATATGCAGCGCATCCGATTCACACAGAGATTGTTGCAAATATAAAAGGACGAGATGAGATTTTGGCTATGCTTGGTGCATTTGCTGCGTTTTGGTTTGCAATCCGCTATGTTGAAAGTAAGAAATTATTGCCTTTAATATGGGCGTTTATCTGCTTGTTTCTCGGATTTATGTCCAAAGAAATTGCACTGAGTTTTGTGTTTGTTATTCCGTTTTCACTTTGGTTTTTTCGCATTGGAAATACACGTCAAATTTTTATGACATTAATGCCTGTGCTTGCGGCAGCAATTGTTTATGTGATTATCCGAATCTCCGTATTGGGACAATTAATGGGAGAGGAATCGGGGCAGCTTATGAACAATCCGTTTTTGCATGCAGATGCTGGAGAAAAATACGCTACCATTTTTATGACCCTCGGGATGTATTTGAAATTGTTGGTTTTTCCGCATCCATTGACATGGGATTATTATCCCTATCATGTTGAGTTGATACAATGGGCTGATTGGCGTGCTATACTTCCTTTGTTGCTGTCCATTGGATTGTTGGCGCTTGCCGTAATCGGATTAAAAAACCGTAAAATTTATGCATGGGCAATTTGGTTTTATGCAGCCACTCTTGCCATGACATCAAATTTGATTATAAATATCGGAGCATTTATGAGTGAGCGTTTTATGTTCTTTCCATCGCTAGCTTTTGTGCTTTTAATTGCAGTTTTGATTGTGAGATTCGCTCATATATCCAAACAAAATCGACAAATTGTAAGTATTGTTTTGTTGATATTATTGAGTTTGTACGCCTTAAAAAGCATTAGCAGGAATCAGGTTTGGGAAAATTCATACACCTTATTTCAAAACGATGTGGAAATATCATCAAATTCAGCAAAAGGAAACTCCTCATGGGGCAGCGAATTGTATGCTCAGGCTGAGGAATTTCAAGATACTGCAAAACGAAACGCTTTAATGCGGCAAGCCATTCCATATTTTGAAAAGGCTATCGACATTCATCCGCGCTATGTTGAGCCATTAGTGCGAATGGGTAATGTTCAGATTATGGTTTATCAGGATGTTGAGGCGATGATGGATTATTATATTCGGGTATTAGAAATTTCACCTGAAAATTCAGATGTTTGGGGAAATACGTATGGCGTTTTAAGTCAGAATGTGGATATGCCAAAATTTGAAATTAAAACATGGAAACGCATCGAGAAAATTAATCAAAATCATCCTGAATTGTATCGGGAGCTTGGCAATTTGTATTTAAATAAAATGTATCGTACCGATTCGGCAGTCTTTTATCTTGAAAAAGCAGAAACACTTGCCCCGAATAATGTGCAAACCTTGCGAATGCTTGGTTTTGCCTATGGAACAATGAATCGGCCGGTAAAGGCGCGTTCTTATTTTATGCGATTGGTTGAGCAGAATCCTAATGATGCAGAATCCTTAAAGTTTATAGGAATTTCATATGGAATTGAGGGGCAGCATGAAAATGCGATAGAGTATCTCGAAAAATCATTGAAAATTAATCCGAATGATGAACAGGCGAAGGCGAATTTGAATATCGCGCGACAAATGTTAAATTAATACTAAACCGCCATCAAGATACTGAAAATAAAACATTTCTTTTCGCCCTGTTTTTATTCAAAAAATTATTCCGTAGCTATGGCTATGCAAGAATTTTGTGAAGAAAAACAAAACAAAAATAA
>JAYEFQ010000045.1:0-4338 GCA_034658655.1 Bacteroidota bacterium | reverse complement strand
CTTGTCTTTGACGTTTTCTTATCAAAGACTTAAAAATTAGGAGTTTTCTTGCTGACACTAATTACGATACAATTATCATTAAAAAAAGCGAGTCATTTTATTTTGGCTCGCTTTTTTTGCATGAAAATGTAAGTGAACAAGCATCCATTTTACATTTTACGTTATCTTTACAAAAAAAACAAGCTATGAAATCATTAAAATCATTACTACTGATTGTGTTTTTGATTCCTTTTTTTAGTCTAGCACAGAATCTACCACAATCGGCACCGATAAATCCGGATTTTTCGGCGCAAGAGTCAAAACAAGAAAGCGCACAGTTTACTTCAGACGGTTATCCCTTGGGAGAAAACCCATCGCCAACACTGAAATTTTTTGATCCGCATTATACACCGAGTATTGATGCCACAAAATTAGGTTCAAGCTATGATTTACGGACAGTAAATAGTGGGGATTGGTTATCACCGGTAAGAGACCAAGGATCTGAAGGCGCTTGTTGGGCGTTTGCAACCTATGGTGCCATTGAATCGTATTGGCTGAAAAATGGACTAAGTCAAGAAGATCTTTCTGAGCAAAATATAGCAACCTGTCATGGTTTTGATTGGACACCATCAGAAGGAGGAAACTATGAAATCGCAATGGCATACTTGGCAAGACGCTCAGGCACTATAGACGAAAGCGATGATCCATACACCTTACCAAGCAATCCAGATTGTGTTTCAGGGCTCACTCCAATGGCTTATGTAGATGAAGCCAGATATCTGCCCGGAATCGATGATGCGAGCTTTAATGCAGATGTAATTAAACAAGCCATACTTGACTATGGAGCTATTTATATAAACATGCGTTTCGATAGTGACTACATGAACTACTCAGACGAAACCTATTATTACAATGGAATGGAAGGTACAAACCACGGAATACTGCTTGTTGGTTGGGATGATGATAAAGTCGTAACTGGCGGAAGCTCTGCGACACCTTCATCTACAGGCGCTTGGATTATCAGAAATTCATGGGGAGAATCATGGGGAGAATCCGGTTATTTTTACATTTCATATGAAGATACAAAAGCATTAAAAACCGTTGCCTATTTTCCAAGCACAACAGAATATAACAATGAGTCTGATGTGTATGGATATGATGAATTAGGTTGGTGTACATCATATGGTTATGGAACAAGTGGTAATGACGGCGATGATTATGCACTGATAAAATATACTGCCACAGCAAACCAAGTACTCGAATCTGTTGGAAGCTTTATTACAACCGGAAATTCGAATGTTGACATTACTGTATATGAAAATTTCGATGGAACAAATCTAAGTACCCAACTCGGAAGTATTACAAACCAAGTTTGTGAATATCCCGGATATTATAGCTTTGATTTTTCTAGCAATGTGAACCTCAATTCAGGTGATGATTTTTATGTTCAGGTCAGATATTATAACTCCAGTGATTATCCTATTGCTGCTGAATATGAATACGCAAACTATTCTTCATTAGCCACATTTGAAACCGGAAAATGCTGGATGAGCAGCAATGGCAGTTCATGGACAGAATTAGGCGGAAGCACAGGAAACGACTTTGATTTATGCATTAAGGTTTATGCAACTGATGTAGCTGTTGCAACTCCTGTCGCAGATTTCACAGGAACACCTCAAACTGTGGTTATCGGAGATGAGGTTCAATTTACCGATATAAGTACCGGCGTACCGGATACATGGACATGGACATTTGAAGGTGCAGATGTAACTAGCAGTAGCGATCAGCATCCAAGTGCAATATGGTCAACTGCCGGAACGTATGATATTACACTAATTGCAGAAAATACATTCGGATCAAACACAATCACAAAAACAGATTATATCACGGTAGTAAACGCACCACTTACTTGTCAAGCAATGAGCAATATCCATACCGAAGACAACCTTGTGTATTATACTGCAACCGATGGCTACGTTTCTGGACATAATGGATATGGATTTAGTAAATTCGCAGAATACTTTGAAAATCCAGAATTAAATTCATTAACCGAACTCACACTAGGAGTGGCAAAAGCTCATTCAGCATCATCAAACCCAATTATCACCATTAAAATTTGGGACGAAAATGCCGGTGTTCCGGGAACAGAAATATATAGCGAAGACAAAAACATCGCCAATTTTACAGAAGGATCATACAATACAATTGAACTCACATCTTCTGTGATTGTTCCTGAAACCTTCTTTGTCGGATATGAAATTTATTATGAAAGTCCACAAGACACCTTTGCCGTTTATATGGCAGAGGATAGAGAAGATCCAACCCCTTATAACCCCACGGCATACACATATTATTCAAATAACTGGAGGAACCTTGATGATGTATTCACCGGTGGTTTTAATACCGCGTATTTAATTGACTTAGAGCTATGTCCTGCAGCACCAGTTGTTGATTTTACATCAGACGAAACCGAAGCATGTGAAACTCTCACAGTTCAATTTACAGATTTAAGTTTATGTAATCCAGACACATGGAGTTGGAATTTTGGAGACGGAAACACATCAACCGAACAACATCCATCCTACACTTATGCATCTTCAGGAACTTATACTGTTACATTGACAGCAACAAATACGCTTGGAGATGATACTTACACAGCAACCGACCTAATTGAAGTACATGCAAATCCAACAGTGAATTTGGGTAGCGATATCGAATTATGTCCAGGTGAAAGTACAAGTCTTAATGCCGGCGCAGGAATGTCTGACTACAACTGGTCACCATCAGGAAACAGTCAGACAATTAACGCTTCTGATGAAGGAATTTATGCAGTAACAATTACAGATACAAACGGATGTACAGCATCAGACCAATTGGAAGTTACCCATTTAACAACACCAACGGTTGAACTCGGAGAAGACATAGATGCCTGTGATACGGAAATTCCTATTATACTTGATGCAGGTGCAGGAATGACATCCTATACATGGACACCATCAGGCAACAACCAAATACTTGAAGTGAATACCTCAGGAAACTTTAGCGTTATTGTTGAAAACGCAGATGGCTGTACAGCAACAGATGAAATTACGGTAAACATCCTATCGGCACCAAATCCAAATTTTGATTCAGAAACCATTGAAGTCTGCGAAAATGAAGTGCCTGTTATTTTAGATCCAAATACAGACTCAGGATATACCTACCTTTGGTCAACCGGAGATGATTCAGAAATAATTTCAGTAAGCACAAGTGATACTTACAATGTAACAGTAAGTTTTGGAACATGCACTGCTAATGATGAAATAATCGTGAATATTCAAACACTCCCAATTGCATATAATTTAATTGGAGGCGGTGAAATTGAAGTCGGTTCTAATTCTGAAATTTCACTTTCTAACAGCGATCTTGATATTAACTATTACTTATTTCACGATACAGATGGCGAGGTTGCAACCGTATCAGGTACAGGCGAGCAAATCTCATTCGGAAATTTCTCAGAACCTGGAACTTATACCGCAACAGCAATCAGTAATATTGCAAATTGTAGCACAGATATGAATGGGTCGGTTGATATTATCATAACAGACCTATCGACTGAAATCTCTGAACAACTCAATATGTTTCCCAATCCTGTAAATCATGTATTAATAATCGATTCTGAACTAGATATTGAAAAAATCACACTTTACGATTCCAAAGGAAACACCCTAAAATCATTTGATGGAAACATCCAACAAATCCCCTTCTCTGACTATGCAAACGGAGTGTATTTTATTGAATTTCAAACAACAAAAGAAACATTCCGCAAGCAATTTGTAAAAATGAAATAAATAAAACTCAACATTACTCCCCACCAGTCCTACCCAAGCGGCAGGCTGGTGGCAAGGCCAAATACACTACAAGTTCTACTCAGCGTAGTTATATTTCTAAACCGCATTATTCATGCAATTTGACGATGAAAATCAGGCGAAAAAGCTAATGCATGAATTAAAAATAATGAATGAAAACGCAATAGGCCATAAAGAACTCATCACGGCATGGATGCTCCCCATAGATGCATATTTTAACGATTAGAGCAATCCAGATTATGTCTGCTTTATGTTTCTATTTTGGGCAACTCGCCCCTTCCCGCAAACCCATCTCGGCGAACGGTCTGCAACCTATAGCTTGCCATTTGGGTTTTTCTGTTCACAAACTGCTGACGTGAGTTTCCTCCGGTCACTACGCAGCAGTTGTTCACAAACAAAAACCCACATGGCAAGGCTGCCGGTTTCCGCCCTGTTGCGGGGTGGATCGCTCATAAACAACTAATACTAACCCGCTATTTATCATAGTATAATGCCGAACTATTAGCATGTT
>JAYEFQ010000044.1:2589-19612 GCA_034658655.1 Bacteroidota bacterium | reverse complement strand
CAGAAGAATATGAAGAATTCATAAAAGCATATCAGGGCTAAAGCCCAATGTGTTTTTCGCCTATAATCCCCGACATAAATGTCGGGGTTAATAAGAACAAGAAATAAGCATACGATTAACCCCGTCCTTTAGGTCGGGGTAATAAAGCATACGAGACAAAATGGGCTTTAGCCCTGCCTATTTGATTAACCCTAACCTTTAGGTCGGGGTAATAAGAACAAGAAATAAGCATACGATTAACCCCGTCCTTTAGGTCGGGGGAATAAAGCATACGAGACAAAATGGGCTTTAGCCCTAATTTTAAAACTAAAAAATAAATTATGTCATTTGTAAAAATTATGATTCACGCTGTATGGAGAACTAAAAACAGTGAACGGATACTCTTATCTGAACCACGCAATCTTTTGCTGAAACATATTAAAGAGAATGCAAAAAAAAAAGGAATTTTTATTGACACCATAAATGCAGAGCCCGAGCATGTTCACTGTTTGTTTAGTTATAATACCGACATGTCTTTATCAAAAGCGTTGCAGCTTATTAAAGGCGAGGCATCCTTTTGGGCAAACCAACAAAAATTGATAAGAACAAAGTTATATTGGGCAGTTGATTATTACGCTGTATCGGTTAGTGAATCACAGTTGCCGAAAATAAGAGCATATATTCGGAATCAGCATGAGCATCACAGGAGATTTAGTTTTGCAGAAGAATATGAAGAATTCATAAAAGCATATCAGGGCTAAAGCCCAATGTGTTTTTCGCCTATAATCCCCGACATAAATGTCGGGGTTAATAAGAACAAGAAATAAGCATACGATTAACCCCGTCCCTTAGGTCGGGGTAATAAAGCATACGAGACAAAATGGGCTTTAGCCCTGCCTATAAGAGTGATACGTCATTGAATCGCACGCCATGCAAGACTACTCAAATCATCAATTTGCACAACTCATAAGTTCACTCAGGTCTTCACATTCCAGTCGCATACCAACGCTTATAGAAGACCGAAAAAAATTCGCAACTCATTGCTCCTCTGCATGCCTTTGCGGTACAAAAGAAATATCGCTAAACGATATAAGCCATTCCTCAAATAGTTATGCGGAACCTAAAATCACAGCAAATAGTTTCAGATAAATTTATCGAACCAATTGAATCTGTTGACGGAACATGCCTTCATTTGATTTAAGTGCAACAATATACAAACCATCAGCATAATTACTCAAATCAATGCTAATATTGTTAGCACTTTTCAGGCTGCGTTTCTCAACACATGCACCAACTGCGTTAAACAGCTTAATTTCAACGTCATTCAACAATTCGTCTGATTCAATATTAATTACTGATTGTGTTGGATTTGGATAGATATTCACCAGCTCCATGTTTGGAATTTCGTTTACACCAAGGCTTGTACAAACTTCAGGATAAATTGCATGATCAACATTCAATTCCCAAGCTGATTCATCATTATAATTATACCATGTGCCATCGCTCCATTCTTCCCATGCTGTCCCAGGGTTAACATCGCCATCAGTATTGGTAATTAATGCAAAAATATCACTTCCCCCTGGCAGTTCAATTCCTGCAAAGAAATCACCATTTACCAGAATTGGGCTATCAAAAGTATATTCGAAATAATCACCTGCATCAGAAAAACCAGCAGAAATACTTGACATGCTTATGGTTGTTGAACCTAATAAACTCCCTGGAGTTCCTGAGTTCGAATCATAAACAACTAACTTTATCGTTGAGCTGCTACCTTGTGCATAAGCCACATTAAATCCAAGATTGGTTACATAAGCAGTTCCTGTATAATCGAAGAAATTTACTTTAGATAAATCTCCGTATGAATTGTTTCCGGAAACATATCCACTACCACCGTCGGTAGTATAAAAAGTTGCAGTTCCTACGAGCGGATCATTCAGCCAAACACAATCATCACCGGTTCCGCCGGAGTTAACAGTAATATAATTAGAGTGAGTTACCTCATCAGTATCTCCACCGCCACTTACAGACAATGTTACATCATAAACTCCAGAGACAGCATAAGTTACTTGTGGGTTTTCTGAAGACGATGTTACTGGGTCTCCACCTTCAAAAGTCCAAGACCAAGATTCAACCTGGCCGGTTGATGTAGAAGAAAACTGAACCGTTCCACCTTCATTAATAGTTACAGGGCTTCCAGTAAATGATGCTTCAACTCCACTATTGTTCGGATTATAAAAGCCTAATTCAGTTTGTCCGGTATTTGCAGGATCTAACCATGGGTCTAATTGCTCTGTTGTATTTCCACCATTACTTGTCCAATGGTATGAAAATTTCCCATATAAATCAGGGGAGCTTGTAGCATCGCAACTCGATGATCCTCCGGAAAGTGTTCCAACAATTAAACCATCAGCATTAAAGATCGGAGAACCTGATGATCCGCCTTCTGTCACCCCATGACCATTGTCAGTAGATGACCAATATACTTTCCAGTGTGCAGAACTGGCTCCAGTGCTACCTGCACCACCGTAATATGTTGCCGAAGACAAGCTACTTGTATAGGTTGATATTTTTTTAACATCACCGTAAGGATGATGAATTCCAACACCACTTGAGCTTGGGGAATTTACACGATTCCAGCCGTTATAAACCACTTCATAACTTGCCGGGGGGACTGTATTTAGTTCCATAAGAAACATATCAGAACCTCCATTAAGCTCTGCCTCAGAAACCGTAGAAGATCCGGTTATAGTATTTGAAGAAGGCTGAATGCCTGAGTTATTACATGCACTGAATTCAAAATTAAAATAAAACAACCAAGAATCAAGGTAAGTTTCGCTTATGTCTTCACGACAGTGATAAGCAGAAAGGAAATACGGGGTACCATTTTCAGCGGTATTATTTACCAATGACCCGGTACACCATGCTGAAAAACTCCCCCCATCAATTAAAATCCGTGCAACACCACGCTTTTCATCCTGCCAACTATTTCCTTCAGAGCAATTAATGTTTACTTCACAATTCTGCGAATCGCCAAAGCCTTTTCCTCTGAACGGATCGGGAGCATCACGATACACATAATTTACTCGTGATATATTCACTTTTGCAAGATTTTCAAACTGATAATCCATGCCATCAACAATTCGTGGACGAGGAGAAACATACTCAACAATTAATCGCTCTCCATATATCAATTCCAAAGAAAACGTGCCGCCATCTGCATTGTTTTTTTCATTAAACGCACCAATGGTCTGAATTCTATCCGGAGAATAGACAAACAACTGACTTCCCTGCGGCAAATCAAATTCAGAAAAATACAAATTCAAAGCCAATGCATTATCTGAAGAAATTTGCAAACGCCAAACTTGACGGTTATCATCTAATCTGTCCCATGTACCAGAGTTATCCATATTTAAGTCCACATCAATCATTTCACCAATTTTCAATAATGTCCCGTTCTTTTCATCTTGAGCATCACGTTTATGTATAAGTTCCATATCCAGTGCACGTAATTGAATGTGATCAATATCTGCTGATAAGTTTGCATTGGTTTCACTGATAGGGCTTCCACCATATGATATCTGCGCAAAACTATTAAGACTAACTAATAGAATTCCAATTAATAGTAATCCAATTTTGAAATGTTTCATGTTATAAAATTTATTTAAGATAGTAAAAGTACATAAAAAAGCCATATAGGCGGAATAAATTATTAAGAAATAATTAATATTTTTACAATCGGTTCATTTAAGCTTATATTTTTAGGTTTCTCACTAAAAATAGCAAAAACTGCCGATCCACTGCCGCTCATAGCAACAAATTCTGCACCATTTTTCATTAACCTAGTTTTTAAATGTTGTAATTCTGGGAATTTTTGAAACACATATGGCTCAAAGTCGTTTTTCACCGAGTTACTCCACTTATTCATTACGAAATCAGGCAAATGCAGCAAATTAAACTCAGCAGGTTTTGGGTTAATTGCTTGAAAAGATTCTTTAGTGGAAATATGTAATCCAGAAAAAACTACAAGCATATATTTCCCTGATAAATTGATATCAACATCCTGCATCAACTCTCCTCTCCCGGTTGCAAATTGAGGGGTATTTTTAAGGAAAAATGGGCAATCGCTACCAAGTTTTAAGGCATATTCCTGCAATTTACTTTCAGAAATAGCCAAAGCAAATTGTTTATTTAAATTTAACAAACAGCTAACCGCATCTGAGCTTCCGCCACCGAGCCCCGCTCCCATTGGAATTTGCTTATGCAGATTAATTTTTACGGGAGGAATATCATAATCCGCTTTCACTAAATTATATGCTTTTAACACAATATTTTCATCTGAATTTCCCGGAATTAGGAGTCCGCTCGTTTCAATAATAGTTTCGTCAGCTGGGACAATTTCCAAAATATCACACCATGGAATAGGATAAAAAATGGTCTCTAAATTATGAAAGCCATCTGCTCGTTTTCCGGTAATGTATAACCCGATATTTATTTTTGCGTTTGGAAATGTTAGCATAAAAAAAGCCCTGCATTTTTACAGGGCTTTAAAGTTAATATTTTTTTATTAGTGTGCAATTTGCACTTTAATAATTTTTGTTCCTTGCTCGGTAATCACCTTCACAACAAACAAATTACCGGCAAATTCAGAAAGATTCAATTCATGGCTACTACTTTCAGAATGAGCATGCATTAATACGCGACCAAGGGCATCAATCACTTCAAATTCAAAGGCGCGATCTGCCTCAACAAACACGATTCCTGAGCTAGGATTTGGATAAACATTCACATCCATATTTTGAGCAGACTCGATTCCTAACACACCATTTCCTGTCAAGTTGACATCAATCGGATCATATCCAACTGTCGTATTTGTTATGTTGCCACTTGATGCTGTTTCTGATTCAGGTGTAAACGAAACAAAAATCTGCTCGCTCACATCTCCATCAACGGGTGTAATAATCAGTTCATCAGTAAATGCACTTCCTGTCTCGAATGAGATTAAAAATCCCTCAGGAGCAACAACAGTCACATCAGAAGTCAGTTCAGCACCAGAAACTTGATAAGTTAATTCAGCTGTTTCACCAATTTCCACATCACCAAAATCTAAGCTTGTTGGGGAAACAGTAAAATAAGAAATCTCAATACAAAATCCAATGCTGGCTTCGGATTCAAAAGAATCACCAGCAATTGTACCATAATTTTCCGCTGTTTCAGTATTAGTAATCACAACTTCACCGGGGGCACCACCCGTCCAAGTACCACTCATGCCATCACCATAAGAATCATATACTGTAAATGTATAGCATCCGTTTCCGAGACACCAATTTGAAATATGATGCGATTCACTTTCCAAACTACCATTTGAATATAGAACCGTTCCGGTTGCATCCTCAACGAGATCCCATGATGTTTCACCTGGATAACCGTCCGTCAGAAAATCGAGTTCAACAGTTTGTCCAATTGTAACACGAAATTCTTTTTCATCGGTATTATCAGAAATATCCATATCGGTACCACCATTGGGTGCTTCAATATAAAATGAAATAGTTTGTACTACAGCCGGAAATTCAGCAGGGTCGAACTGGATATTTGCTTCTTCAGCTTCCGCCAAACTTCCTGTCCAAACAAACTCATCAGAAACTGAACCACATGTATATCCAACGGTTAAACTTGTTAATGGATTGATATCATTATTTCGAACAGTAATTTCAGGAACTAAAATCTGAATATTACAATTCATATCATCAGGAGCAACAATTGCAGATAATGAGACATCACCGGAGTAAACTCTGAAACTTTTTATCAAAGTATCATTTTGCGGATATTCATCCACTTCGCCGTTTGGCTCAACAGCCCATGCTTTAATGGTATAAGTTCCTTCATCAAGGGTGATTTCAGGAAATGTAATACTTGCAACATCAAAAGTATTTAGTGAACCAGCCCAAGCCTCAGTAACAACAGCACCTCCATCAATTTGGTAGTTAACTGATGCAGTAGTCAACTCAAGTTGTCCGAGATTTCGGATATTAACTTCCGGTTGAAAAGTTGCATTGTCAATAAACATAAGCGTTTGTGGAGTATTAATTGCAGAAAGCTGCACATCATAATCATTATCATTAGGAATAATTTCAACAGTCCCAATGTAAGGTTGGCGATTTTGTTTTGTTACAACAACATCACAAGTAATTACTTCATTAATTGCATCAAAAGTCATTTCTGCAATACCTGAAGCATCTGCGAGTTTGGCATCGAGAAGCACTCCATTTAGTGAAATTGCAACATATGCACCGGCTTCTGTAGTAACCGTAAGGCTGTTTGTGCCCATTGGCTGTGGATCAAGATAATTAACCGTCATTTCTAAAGGAACACCGAGGTAAGGCATCAAAGAAGGATCACCCATCACATGGTAAATTTCCCAATAATATTCTTTATTTGATGAAGAACTGGATTCAACAGCCAAGTTTCCAACATAATTCATTTGTGCAGTCGTTACATAAGGGTCTTCACCATTTTCATGGAAAAGTGCATCATAAGCACCGGTTTCAGTTTCTTCAAAGGTTGGATTTTCAACAGGGGAAGAAATCAAACCTACACTCCAATAATAATCTTCATCCCACAAAGTACTATTTGAACCACCGAGATGCGCAACGGCACCTTCATTTTCGGCACGAAGCAATTCTTCACCAAAACAATTTACATCAAATTTATTTGAGAGACAACAATTGCTTACCCCAACATAATACATGTCCTGATTATTTAATCCTGCAATATCTGAAATGGTAAATGAAGGATCTCCCCAACCATCTTCACTACAATGTGCAGTATAATTCACAAATCCAGCACCTGCAGCAACATCAGCAATAATAGCAGCTGAATTATCACCAGATTCAGGATAATGATAAATATGTGAGGTAATACCATGCGCTGCATTAAAGTATAAATTTGTTCCGTAATTTACCTGTCCATTAGCATGTGAATTGCCAAATCCAGAATCAACACCAGCTACAAAGACATTTTCAGCAAGATAAGAAGGATCGGGCATGGTAAACATTTCAAACTGCAAGGTTTTATCAATTTGTGGAGTTAATTCCGCCACTGATGTTGCAGAAAATCTCCCAAAATATACCTCAGGGATGTAGTCACCACCACCATCGTATTCGCAATAATACATATCGGTTTTATGTGAGCCGGCATCTCCGTCGAAAACCGGAATTTGGGCAACATCACCAACAAAAAGTACAAAACTTGGGGCTGGATCTGCGGGAATTGCGCTTTCATACAAATCTTGCAAATACGCTTTAATGCTTGCCGTTGTTGTCCCAACCGCAGCATCATCTGTATAAGCTTCTACTACAGTAAAACCTTTTTTTGTTTTCCACTCAATAAATGGTTGCAGTGCATCTTCAAACATTGGGTGTGAAACAATAACATATTTAATTGGATATTGTGACAAGGCATCTTTGCTTTCAGGAGCTTGATAATTCACAAGTTTACTAAACACCGATTCAAAAGCTGGGGAATAATATTTTTCTTTAATTTGACGTGTAGTACTTAGATCACCATCTTCAAAATCAATATGTACACGAATGTTATTGCGTATTATTAATGTGTTTTCAGCAGCATTGTACTGAAACGGACGAATTGCAACACGCGCCATTTGTACGCCACGCAATTTCCCTGACCGCTGAACTTCTACCATTTCAGGTGAATACAAATTACCAGATTCATAGAATGCTTGATTGTACACAAATTCAATGTTCTCAGGATCAACACCCTTATTCACTGATGGCTGTGCAGGCATAACAGGAACCATAATACCCAATTCATTGAGATAAATAATTTCTTCATCGTAAGATAAAATTTCAATTTTGGGTTTAGCGCCGTATGGAATTTCTATCATACGACTAATTTCAGGCAAATCAGGCATTCCATAATCAATAGATGGATAATATCCAGAGAGTTTTAATTTCACAAAACTTCCAGCTTCTGATTTGACATTCATTGTGTGAATTTCTCCAACAGAATTCAAAAACTCCACAGAGGATTCATTTGCACTAATAATTTCCAATCCGCTTTGATTTTGACTTGTTTTAATCGGATTGCTTGCAAATACTGCCGTAAAGGCAAGGAGCATGATGCTCAAAAAACAGATTTTTCTCATGATGCATTTTTTAGTTCACAACAAAGATACAAAGCTTTTGCAAATGGCTGCATAGAAATTTAAGAAGTTAGTAAATATTATAGGATTACCCTTATTTTAGTGGGTTGAAATGTGGTTTATATGTAGTTGGAAATGTGGGAAAAATGTGGTTGGAAATGTACTATTATCCTTAAGAGGAAAATCACCTACCAGATTTTCCATTTTTTATTTTTTCTTGTTTCCGTCTTCACATCCGGATAACGATGGGGCATTAAGGTTCGACCAATAGCTTCCCAACCAGGGAATCCACCAAAATTTCTATCATCAATAAACAAATCTGCGTGTATTTTTCGAGATATGTATTTTGAGAATTCTTCATCTGGGAAAGATTGATTAACAGCCCAAAACATTATTCCATTATTCAAGCAAAAATCTAAGGCAGCCTGTAATTCATCACCATCACGAAATGTCCATAGAACCAACTGATGTCCTTCCTCAGAAAGCGCTTTTAATACATCAAAAGCACCTGGCATTTCTTTCCCTATTTCAGGAAACCGATGCTCTACAATTGTGCCATCAAAATCAACCGCTATGCGTATTGGCTTATCCATCACCTTTGTTTAATTAATTCAACTTTAGAGTTTTGTACCGCATCATCAACAGGGGCCATAGTCATGGATACTGAATCGATATGCCCAATATGTGTTCGGCTAATTTCATCGCTACCTACAAACTTAATAATTATCATTTTCCCATTTGGTGAAATTCTCCAATTTCCTTTCTTAACATCTGCCCCAGAAACTTTTTCATATGTTCCGTCGGGATGAAATTCAAAACTCGTTTGTTGCTTAATTTCCTGAAATTTCTCAGTGTATATTTGCATTAACTGTTCAGACATTTCAAAATCAATATACATTGTATCAATCAGCCATGTACCTTGCAAATAATTTTGGTTTTGCTCCTGTAAATTATTCTGAGCGCTCAGCATCAAACTGTTCAGCATCAGAATCAGAAAAATCACGATTGGCATCCTGTTTTGTTTTTTCATAATTTGCGTTGGCTTTAATGTTAAATATACGCACATCAACCTCAACTTGTTTCAATAAATCGGGTAATCTTGTCTCACTTGTATCCGAAAAGAACACCTGACCGTATTTATCATCAGACAACAAATCGACAAGCTGCTTTATTCGCAAAGCATCCAGTTTATCAAAAATATCATCAAGTAAAAGGATTGGGCGCACATCTGTAGTTTTATAAATAAATTCAAATTGGGCAAGTTTCAATGCAATAATCAGAGATTTTTCTTGTCCTTGCGAGCCGGTTCGCTTTAATGGGTACCCGTTCAACTCAAAATCTAAATCATCGCGATGAATCCCCACCCCAGTATATTGCAGCATTAAATCGCGTTTACGAGAATCCACAAGTAAATCTTTCATGGGTTTATCATG
This sequence comes from Bacteroidota bacterium, assembly GCA_034658655.1. GTDB lineage: Bacteria > Bacteroidota > Bacteroidia > Bacteroidales > ML635J-15 > JAQIBY01. The sequence continues at coordinate 10,042 of JAYEFQ010000044.1, read as the reverse complement.
CAATTTACTTTTATAACGAACACTCAAGTGCTCACGATGTCCAGATATTTTGCTATAATAATCATTAAATATCGGGAGCAATGCATCGACAGTCTTTTGTCTTTCCTGGTAAATATAACTTGCACTATGATGCAAACGTTCATCCCAAATTAGCAAGGCGTCCTCATCATATGGATTATTTGGATTTATGCTTTTCAACAATGCATTACGCTGCTCCAAAGCCCGATTATATTTTAGTAATTGTTTTAAATATGTTTTATCGTATTGTGATATGACACCATCAAGATATTTTCGTCGTAAATCAGACCCCAGTTTAATCATATCCGTATCTGAGGGCGTAATAAAAACCAGAGGCAATAAACCAATATGCTCAGAAAATTTATCATAAGTTTTTCCATTGCACTTAATTTGCTTTTTACCATACCGCTTTAACCCACAATGCATTTTCACATTGTCTTGCTTTCGCAGATAATTGCCCTGAATAACGAACAAATCCTGGTTATGACGAATATTATGCCGATCAATGGCATTAAAATGGCTTTTGGTAAAGGACATATAATACACGGCATCCATTAAATTCGTTTTTCCGACACCATTATTACCAAGCAGGCAATTAAAGCGAGGAGAGAACTCTGCTTCAAATTCCTCGAAATTTTTAAAATTTATGATTGAGATGTCCTTTAGATACATAAAACCAATGCTTATATTTTGAGGTAAAATTACAAAAAAATAAAGACAAATCTACCTACATATATTTCGCAAACATATTCAGTAAATCTTTTTTAACAATTGGTTTTGCGATATAATCATCACATCCGGCAGCAATTGCTTTTTCTCTATCGCCAGAAATTGCATATGCAGTTTGAGCAATAATTATAATGTCTTTATTGAATTTCCGGATTTCATGCGTTGCATCATATCCATTCATTCTAGGCAGTTTTATATCCATTAAAACCAAATCAAAATCATCATGTGCTTTTAACATATCAACCGCCTCTGTCCCATTGTTAACAATCTGTATAGTTTGTGCAATGTCTTTTAAAATCACATTCAAATACTTAACAGAAATAGTATCATCCTCAACGATTAAAATTTTCAAATTCTTTTTCATAGACATTGTATTTTTAGCAACTTGTGGCTTATCAGCTTTGTTTGTACTGCGGTCGGGAATGGAAAAATAAAAACGAGCCCCCTCATCAACGACAGAATCAACAAAAAGCTCTCCTCCCATCATAGACACATAAGATTGTGAGATTGCCAAACCCAGGCCAGATCCCTGTAATGCACGTTTATCATCAATATCTCCCTGAATAAATCGGTCGAAAATAACGGATAGTCTCTCCTTTGGAATCCCAATACCAGTATCTTTCACTTCAAAATCAAACGCATTTATTTTTTTAGAATATGTCACATCAATTTGTCCTTCATCAGTAAATTTAATGGCATTTTTTATCAAATTTGTCATAACAGAATCAAATTTAGTTCGATCTGTCGTAATCATTTCCGTATCAGAAATCGTATTAAAATTCACGTTGAGCTGAATGCCTTTTTCTTTGACCTCGGGAAGCAGCATTTTACAAATATCATTAATTTCATTATGCAAATTAAATGTTGACTTTGAAATTTCAACTTGTTCTGTTTCAATTCTGGATATCGTAATGATATCATTTACAGTATTCAACATTCTGTTTCCACTTTTTCGAATAATATCCACATATTCTTTTACCTGATCACCGGCAAGCTGTGGTTCTAAAAGTAATTTAGTAAACCCAAGAATTCCGTTCATAGGAGTGCGAATTTCATGACTCATATTGGTCAGGAATGCGGTTTTTAGTCGATCAGATTCTTCTGCTTTATTTTTAGCAGCTATTAAATCATCAATTAAATGTTTAATTGATGTGATATCTTCAACATATCCTTCAAAGAAAAGTAGATTTCCATTTTTATCATACACACCAATCCCCCTCTCCCAAACCCATTTAATTTGATTGTTTTTAGTACGAATTTGATATTCACCTTCGTAAACCGACTTATTCTTTACGACAATATTCCAATCTTCTGCTTCCTTTTCTCGAAATTCAGGTAATATAATATCGTTGTATGTTTTGATTTGATTATTCAAAAACGTTTCAGGCGGATATCCAGTAATCGTTTCACATTGCTGGCTTAGAAAACGCATTGTCCAGTGCTCATCAAAATTGCAGCGATATACAAATCCGGGAAGGTTACCGACAAGGGAGTTCAATCTTCGTTCTTGCTCACTTAATTGTATTTCAGCCCGTTTCTTTTCAGTAATATCCTGACCAATCCCAATAATTTCTTTAATCTCGCCCTTTTCATCTAAAACCGCTGTATCACTCCATGAAAACCATCTCCACCCCTCTGCGGTAAAAGCACGCTGTTCTAATTTAACGTGATAAGGTTCAACATAAAGCTGTTTCATGGCATCTTCGGTAGATTGTCTATCGTCTTCGTGTACAAGCGGCATAAAAGCATTTCCGATAAGTTCTTTTTCTGTTTTTCCAAACATTTTGCAATATGAGGGGCTGACGAACAAAAACTTCCCTTCAGTGTCTATCTTAACAATTAAATCGGTTTGATTTTCAATGAGCAAACGGTACTTTTCTTCATTATCACGAAGCGCCTTTTCGGATTGCACTCGTTCAGTAATGTCCTTCACGAAAGAAAAAACCATGTTTTCGCCATTAATTTTGGTATAATTTACAGTAATTTCAACGGGGAAACGGCTTCCGTCTTTTCGGGTATGCCGTGTAACAAATGAATGAGCTTTTGTTTTATAGATTCTCTTTCTGTTAGTTTTAAAGAGTTTTAGATTTAAACTCGTATCAACATAAGACAAAGACATACCTGTTAATTCATCTTTGGAATATCCGAGGCTATCGCAAGCCGCTTGATTAACGTATTTAATCACCCCATTATCCAAAATCTGATATATACCAATACTCGCATTTTCAATTCCAAAAAAGGTAGTTTTCAACTGAATTTCGTTTTGTTTTCGCTGCGTGATATCGGTATGTGTGCAAATAAAACGAGTAGGGTTTCCTTTTTCATCGAAAGCAACCACTTTACCTCTGGCCAGTATCCATTTGTAATTGCCTTGTTTTGTTTTCAGTCGATATTCATTGACATATTCTGTTTTTCTCGATTGCAAACACTCTTTAATCGCAAAATTCACTTTTCCCAAATCATCAGGATGCACACGACTTTCCCATTCTGACAATTTATTTTCAATTTCATGGGGTTCGTAACCCAATTGTCGTTTCCATTGGTCAGAAAAGAAAACAGTATTGGTTTTCAAATCCCAATCCCAAACGCCATCACCTGCACCTTGCAAGGCAAAATCCCAACGTTCGGCATTTGCTTTAAGTGCAAGTTGGGTTTCTTTAAGATTTGTCACATCCTGCATAGAAGCCACACTTTTGTCTGTGCCGGGTATAACATCAATATTCAATTGCACATACTTAACTTTGGATTGCTTATCAAAAAATCTAAATTCATAAGTTCGTAGCGCTTTCTCCCTATTTTTTCGACGTAATTCATGCTGTTGAACCATGCGCTCGAGATCTTCAGGCACAATAAATTCCATCCATTTCTTTTTATTGACAACTTCTTTGTTCGCATATCCTGACATTTCAGAAAAACGCTGATTTGCCATTGAGATGGTACTATCTTTTTCAAGCAAAACAATTGCAGTGCCGGTATTTTCAAACACTGTTCGATAATGTTTTTCACTCATTGCAATTGCAGCCTGCATTTCATATTCTTCGGTTACATCGCGAAAGACAAGAACAATACCTGATATATTTTCATTGCTATCACGAATTGGAGAGCCTGAATCTGAAATTTGATATTCCTGACCAGATTTTGAAACGAGTTTTGTATGATTCGCCAAACCTACTATTTGTCCGGTTTCTATAACTTTTTTCACCGGATTTACGGAAGGTTTTCCAGAGATTGCATTAAATATATTAAAAACCGTTTCTAAAGGTTTTCCTTTGGCATCAGTGCACACCCAGCCTGTCAAATTTTCGGCAACAGGATTCATCCATTTCACACCCCCTTGTTTATCAGTAACAATAACAGCATCACCAATTGATTCCATGGTAATACGCAATTCTTCCTCACTAGAACACGCATTTTCCTTCGCATGTTTCAATTGTTTTACTTCTGCCTGCAAACGTTTTAAATCTTGCCGCAAATGATAATTCTCCTCCTTAAACTTATCAAAAGATTCTTGAGAAATAGCCATGCTAAAATTATTATTAATATGATAAAAAAACCCTATATCTAATTATCAAAAGTAAAAAAACATAACAAATTTCCAAAATAAAAAGAAACAAAAACCCTGTACTTATATAAGAAACATGAACAAAAGATCAGAGTAAAATAAATTTTATCGTAAATATTTATTGATTTGCTTGTAAAAAAGCAAGGGAATAAATAATATTATTAGGGTTTTACTGCAAATTTAGTGGGTAATGATTAAATTATTAATATTGAGCAAAAATAGGCAGGGCTAAAGCCCATTTTATCTCGCATGCTTTTCCACCCCGACCTAAAGGACAGTGTTCTTCACAAGCTTAATTCATCTGAAACCGATTATCCCTGACATTTATGTCGGGGTTTTAAGAAGAAAAACACCATAGAGCTTTAGCCCTGATATACATTTATGTATTATAATTGATAAATAATTCCACAGAACTTGCTGTAGAACCTATTAGAATATCAAAAAAGCGAGGATTAATTCAACTCTGGATTTTCGGGGAAGTTTTTCCAGATTTCGTATTTCTTATCCACATAGGTAAGGGAATATTTCCAGAGGTGTTTTGGGTCAGAAAAAACAAAACTATCAGGAACATTGCATACCAACCATGAATCATTTTCAAGTTCTTCGCTTAATTGCCCTTCTGTCCAGCCAGAATATCCAAGGAAAAAGGATATTTTATTCTGATCAAGGACATTGGCATCTAACATTTCAACTACAGCATCAAAATCGCCACCCCAATAAACATTCCCTTTAATATGAATTGCATTTGGGATAATTTTTCCATAGGTATGTAAAAAATGTACAGTTTCAGTATCAACCGGACCACCGAGAAATAGTGGAAAATCTTTCCCTTCAAAAGCATTAATAACAGACCCAACTGTAACCCCTGATTCTTTGTTCAAGATTAACCCTGTATGCTTATTATCAGCATCATCGACTAAAAAAATGACCGATCTTGAAAAAATAATATCTGGCAAAATGGGTTCAGCAATTAATGCTCTACCCTTTTCAGGACTTAAATCGTTTGATTTAATTTGAAATATGTCTAAATCTAATTTCATGCTTTTAAACTAATACATCCAAATACAAAGATACGAAATATTTTCATACAAACTATAAGTATAAAGCCGTATATTTCAACATTATACTTAGGGCATTATCAATACAGTTGAGTAGTTAGTTCATATGTTTGTAATGTTAGAGATTAAAGCCTGTCCTGCATTTAATTAACTATTTTTAACGGGATATTCATCTTATACCGGAATTTTTGATTTTAAAATGGTGTAAATTATACTGTCAGGGCTAAAGCCCATTCATCTTTTATATCTTATTACCCCGACCTGAAGGTCAGGGTTAATAATAATTAGCCTGTCCATAATGTCCGAGTTCTTCGTTATATTCGTATTTAAAACAGTCGATCCGCCAGCTGGCGGATCGAGGATTTAAAATTTTCGCAACAACTCAGATATCGAACATTATGAAATAAACACTATTTCTGATTCTTTTTTTTATCTATTTTTTCATCTATATCAATGTTGCCAGAGGACGCTTCTTTCTTTTCTCTTTTTTTATTGACCATTTTATTAATATCAACATCCAATTCTTTAAATCCATTTACCGGATCCCATGTCCATGCCTTATTGATATCTGGCGGAGGGGAAGGAGGATTTGAAGAAATGGCAATGTGGGACATATCAATGTTGTCCTTATTAGGTCCAATATAAATCATTTCGCGTTCACAATCTTCACAAGCTTCATTATTGTTTCCATCTTTTATCTTTTTATCTGCTTTCTTAGTAATTAATTCTTCATTGATTGTTTTTTCAATTTCTTTCACTGTAGAAGCATTATTTATAAGATAATCAAAAGGTACAGATTTTTGAGGAGCATTTTTAACACTAATTTCAAAATAACCATTTTTGACGGTTTTCACCCAGAAATATGAACCCGGATCGTCTCTCATGGTAACAAAAACGCGAGAACCTTCATGAACTTTTTCGTCAATAACCTTAACTGTTTTTTGACCTTGAATTAGTGAATAATCACCTGATATTACGCCCTCTGATTTTGGATTGGAATTATACCAACCAGGACTTATCATACATAATACTTTCCCATTTTCTGTATTTAATTTTTCCATTGCCCTGCCAACAACAAAACAATTTTCTGTTGCTTTCATTGCAAAGCCTTGTTTTGATGAAGATGTCAGATAATCTCCCGGCTTGATATTACCATTCTCATTGGTAACATTTACTGGAATTCTGCCTGATAAACCAACCGGTATTCCATTTTCAGGATTATTGACTAATACGGATGGAGATGATGAATGCACTCCAATAACCAAGGGGTCCATCTTTTCTGAAGTAACATATGTAAGTTCTGAACCTGTTTTATCCATCGAAATTAAATCACCGGCTTTGCTTGTTCCTTGAACTGGAAAAAACTCAGCAACATCACCGATTTGAGCGTTTGATTGTGCAAAAACATGACCCTCGGCATAAATACCTCCCTGCTCAAAACCACTGCTGCCAAAATCAATATCATTTCCTTTTACCCAAAATTCATACGCTCTGTAATCTCCTGTTCCGGTTGAATTATCTTCCATACCAACGAGACGAAAACGAACCCAGCTACTGGTAGGCACATTAGATAATGCATTTGATACAGATGTTTGTTGTCCTGTAAAAGATCCGTCTGTCCAAGCATCTGTATTTGGTTGAGTACAAGCCTGATCACAACCATCAACTCCGGCAGTATAACCATTTGATGACCAGCTAGTAATTTTAGTATAGTTTCCATCATTGTTATAATCCCATTCAAGATATGCACCATCATAGCCATTCTCTAGTGTACAATCATGATTAATTTCAACTCTTGTGTCGGCAGTATTTATAACTCCTGGGAACCAGATATAAGGAGAATGTAATGCCCTGTAATGTTCAGTAGTACCAGTATTATCAAATTTAATATGATCTGTACTAATACTCCACAAACCTCCGTCTGCATTATTACACACTAACAGGATGTAAGACCAGTATTTATTTGAACTAAAATCAATATGATAAAAGTTTATATCATTTTGAGCTACGCCAGATGGTTCATCAGGATCACCCACCAGCAAATAGCCTGTTGTTTTTGTGTTACCGACAAAATAACCTGCCCAAT
>JAYEFQ010000044.1:0-2489 GCA_034658655.1 Bacteroidota bacterium | reverse complement strand
TGTACCTTCAAAATATCCTCCATAATTATTGGTACCATTAAAAGCTTTACCATAAACCCCATAATTATCACCGGCATTTTGAGCACTGCCATAAATTGCATATTTTTTCCCATTGCTGGCAGTAACATCACCATAAATTCCATACTTAGAAAAACTTGCATTATTTTCGTCATTATCATTAATAAAATAACCTCCATAGCTTGAAGTAAGTCCTGTTGCATTTTCATCGAATTTTCCATAAATAGCATACCGTTCTCCTGCAATATATCCAATCCTTCCTGCGCTATACCTACCGGCAACTGCAACATTACCTGATCCAACACCTGTATTTCCATAAATACCGATATGTCTGCTGGTACCACCAATAGCTGTTCCATAGTAACCAAGATCTCCGAAAGCGTAATCTCCAGTTCCACTGGTGTACGCTCTTACACGAGATGTTGGGCTTGCGGTTTCATATACTTTGGTTAATCCATCAGTATCATCAGCAGGTATTAAATAATCTCCTGCATCTGTCCATTCATTATCAGTTAAAAACTCTTTCCAAGCTGTTCCGTCCCAGAACCAATACGAATCGGTATCGGTATCATAAACCATCATTGATTCTGTACTTGGATTAAAAGCTGTTCTTTGTAATGTTGTTAATCTTGGTAAAAGAACTCCCATGTCATTAGTTGAAATATCTATATCTAAAATCGCATCATTTGCAGGTGCAACACCATTGTCGTTTATCCCAACGTTTTGAGACATTACCGTAGTAAAGCTTAAAATACTTATTACGAAAAGTAGTAGTTTGTTTTTCATAATATTATTATTTAACTATTATTAATTGTTTAGTAATTATTTTTTGCGCTGAATAAAACACAACATTATAAATACCTTCACTTAAATTTTGTGTGTTAATAATTATTTTTTGTTGTGTATTTTTTAAGTGTATTTTTCTCTCAATTAATTGTCTGCCAAGTTGGTCGATAAAAGAAAGAGTATAAATCTTATTTTCTGTTCCTGTAAGTTGTAATTGAACACTCTCGTTAGCCGGATTATTGATGATAATTAAATTGTCTTCAATAGTATTGTTTTCTGAACAATTTGCCGAGATAATATTAAATGATTGCTCATCGCCATTAAAGTCTGTTTGTGAAAGCCTGTAATAAACAATATTTTCATTAGATTGATTATCAAAATATTCATAAGTATTTTCTACATTACTATTACCCGTACCTATAATTGTTGAAATGACATAAAAATCTTTGTTATCATCAGATTTTTCGAGCGTAAAATAATCGTTGTTGGTTTCACTTGCTGTTGTCCATGAAATTAATTTTCCATTATCACGGCAAGTAGCTGAAAATTCTTTTAATTCTATGGGTAACGGAGAGTCTTTACTACCAAGGGTAAATTTATCGCTCCAAGTAAAACCATACCAAGTTGATGTTGTAAAATAAGAACTATACGGATTTCCTGTTGTTGTAAATAAATTTGTGCTTGTGTTAACAGAACCATCAATTGGTGTCCACCAACTCGAACTACTGCCTTCTGTTACCCAATGATAACCTTCTATTTGTGACTCATTAAGACTATTAATTTCAGCATCCCAGAAATCCATATCAACAGAAATCCCTGCACCTACATCCAACTTGCCAATACCGGGAATTTCGTAATAACGAGCTACACCCTCTGTTGCAGAACCTCCGAAACTTCCTGTTTGAATTTCGTGTCCTCGAGTTATAACAATCGTACCAAGATTAGCAGTCGTTGTTATATATATTCCTAAATGTGCAGGATTTACACCCGAAGGCGCATTCAATGTGCGTGTGGCAATTATTGTCCCTGTATTGTTACCTACAACTCCACTACCGTCTGTAGATGTAACACTATTTATTTCGGTCTCACTTACAATATCGCCATTAGTACCTAAATCTGCAACTTTATCTTTTAAATCGAATTTACCACTGGTAAGCGTTAAATTATAATCAATGTTAACATTTTGTGTTAGATCAACCTTATTTCCATTATTCACAGTCAGATTTTCAAAATTAGTAAGGTGGCTACCACCTATTTGCTGTAATGTTGTTCCTCCAAAAACAGTAGTGCCTGTATTATCAATAGCAGTGTAAACATCTGTAGAACCATTGTTTATCCAGTTACCTTCAAGTGTAATCGTTCCGTCTGAATTAATATAACCGGCACCTTGGCTAGTATAACCACCATTGGCATTACCATTTATATAAATATGACTGCTGGAAGTTAATACAATATTAGCTGCATTATTGTAAATCCCCTGTGAATACCCAGAAACAACCAAGCACAACAACAAAACATTTAAAGCTAATTTCATTCTATATGTATTCATACTTGATATATTTTATCAGTTATTTTCATTTTTCTTGTATTTCCCCATCTTATTGGTAAGGGTGGCATGTAAATTTTGTGCTGCATTTCCCCTATCCCAATAAACTTTTGCTACGCAAGATAATAAAAATATCACT
>JAYEFQ010000043.1:0-4426 GCA_034658655.1 Bacteroidota bacterium | reverse complement strand
TATTTGTCGGAGTTATTTTGGCAATCGGAGCCGGAATTCCGGTAATGTATTATTTACACTTGAATCCGTTGCGCTTTTCGGGAGAAATTGAAGCCATTTTTGAAACTTATGGGATGGAGCCAATTATGCCGATTGCATGGGAGTCCGGATATTTCTATGGGCAAGCAGCTGTAATTGTTATCATTACATTATTGGCAATTACTTATCCCTTACTTTCAGTGTTTAAAATTGATGTATCAAAAGCAATTCGTTAAACGATTTTAATAAATATATTATGGAAATTATAAAAATAGCATGGCGAAATATTTGGCGAAATCCGACCCGAAGTCTCGTTGTAATTATTGCAATTTGCTTTGGAATGGTAGGGGGAGGATTCTCTACGGCTGTTATGCTTGGTACGGTAAATCAGCGGATTGAAAAAGCCATTGATAATGAGTCGTCTCATTTTCAAATTCATAAAACGGGATTTTCAGATAATCCTGAAATTGGGAATTACATGGTTGATGTGAATGATTTTTTGCCCGAAATTCTTAATAAATCCTTTGTTAAGGCAGAAAGTTCCCGTTTAAAAATTGATTGCAGTATTGCCTCAGCATATCAAAATACCGGAGCAATTTTATTGGCCGTTAATCCTGAAGATGAAATTCGCGTAACGGAGCTGGAAAATGCAATTGTTGAGGGTGATTTCTTCAAAACAGACGCAAAAAATCAAGTCATTATTTCTCGTAGCATGGCAGATAAATTAACATTAAAAATGCGTTCAAAACCCGTACTGACTTTTCTTGATGCTAATTCAGAAATTACCGGTGGTGCTTTTCGAATATCAGGCATTTATAATACTGATAATCAAATGTTTGATGACATGCATGTTTTCGTAAAACGAGCTGATTTTGAATCTATTGCAGGATTTAGCTCTACAGATGCACATGAAATTGCATTCCGCTTTACGGATAATGAAAATCTGACAGAACGGAGCGAGAAAATACAAGCAATTTTGCCCAAAACAATTGACGGGAAAAATTGGAAGGAACTCAACCCCGATCTTGGTATGATGAATATGATAACAGAGCAGTTTCTTTGGTATCTCGTGGCCATTATCATGTTTGCTTTAGCGTTCGGAATTATTAATACTATGCTAATGTCGATTCTGGAACGCAAGAAAGAGCTTGGTATGCTTATGGCTGTTGGAATGCATCAAGGAAAAATTCGACGAATGATTATTTGGGAAACACTATTTCTTACAGCAATCGGTTCTATTGCCGGATTGCTTATAAATCAGTTATTAGTTAGTATAACAGCAAAAACAGGAATTGATTTGAGTGCCTATGCAGAAGGATTTTCATCGTTCGGATTTGGTGCTGTCTTATATCCTGAAATCAATGCTAATTTTTATTTACAAATTGTAGCTTTGGTTGTTGTGACAGCCTTAGTGGCAGCAATTTTCCCGATTATACGTGCCGGAAAAATGAAACCTGCAGAAATTATCAGTAGTAATTAATGTTAAAATTCAGATATCATGAAAATTATAGAAACCCAAAACCTGCATAAAATTTATAACGCAAACGAAATTCCCGTACATGCCGTGAATGGCATTGATCTTAGTATTGAAAAAGGAGAATTTACAGCTATTGTTGGACCCTCCGGTTCAGGAAAAACCACTTTGCTTAATTTACTTGGCGGGCTGGATAAACCCACGGAAGGTGAAGTTATAATAGATAAAATCAATATCGGGGAATTGAGTAATAAACAGATTATTAATTTTCGATTGAAGAATATTGGGTTTGTTTTTCAGGCTTTTAATTTGATTCCTGTTTTAACTGCCAAAGAAAATGTTGAATTTATTATGCAAATGCAGAAATGGAATAAAAAGGACAGAGAACAAAGAGCTATTGAAATGCTTGAAGCTGTTGACTTAGGTGATCGACTTAAATCGCGGCCCGGGAAAATGTCCGGCGGACAGCAGCAACGTGTCGCTGTAGCACGTGCATTGGCATCAGGTCCGAAATTTATTCTTGCCGATGAGCCTACCGCCAATTTAGATTCAGCATCAACTGAAAATTTGCTAAGTATTATGGAAGAACTCAATAGGAAAGAAAATATCACCTTTATTTTTTCAACTCACGATCAGCGAGTGGTGAAAAAAGCAAGACGTATTATTACTATTGAGGATGGAAAAATAAAAGAAGATAAAAGGTAGTGAGATTGTGCCGGTAGGATTTTTGCAGCCCGGCGGAGGTGTTTAGCTTGACACTTGCGATGCAAAGCTGCTCTCGCTGAACAGGGCGACCGAAGGCTTTGCCCGGTGCCATTTGTTTTTCGGAAATGGCAACGGGAAGCCCCTGATGAAGCGTAAGGAGCAGCAGCAGAGCAAGTGACAACTATGAGCCGCAGACGGTTAAGCTGCCCAAAAAAACATTCGACTATAAGTGAAATACTTCTTAAAAAGAGCAAAACATTCGACTATAATCGAAATAAATTAAATTTAGACCAATGAAAAAGTTTTACATTTTGATAGTATTTCTCGTTCTAATCAGCACGAGCGGAAAAGCGCAAAATAAACTGAGCGTAAACGGTTATGTGAAATATATGGAAATGGTGAATTTCCAGGAGATAGATAGCATGTGGATTACCAATAGTTTAATTCATAATCGTTTTGACATCGGTTATTTCCCGACAAATTATTTGAATGCACACCTTTCTGTAAGAAATCGGTTTTACTTCGGGGAGATGGTGACTTTTTCACAACCGCCATTTAATGCGCTTTTCGGTACGATAGGAGTTTATAATTTTATTGAAGAAACGGAATATGATGCGGGATTTTGTAATTTAAGTCATAATTTTTTTAAAGGCGATTCTTACTTTTTTAATACCAGCATTGATAGGGCTTTTGTGAAATTTCAGAAAGGCAATTGGGAAATTTCTGGGGGACGACAGCGAATTAACTGGGGGCAAAGCTTTGTGTGGAATCCGAATGATATTTTTAATGCCTATTCGTATTTTGATTTTGATTATGAAGAAAAACCCGGTAGCGATGCATTTAGGGCACAATACTATTTGGATTTTGCATCGCGGATAGAAGTGGCTGCTGCCGTTAATCGTGATACGAATATTACAGCAGCAGCATATTATCAGTTTAATAAATGGCAGTACGATGTGCAAATGCTTGCCGGAGTTTTTAATAGCAAAGATTATGTTGCCGGTATTGGGTGGTCGGGAAATCTTTGGAATGCGGCGTTCCGTGGTGAAATGAGTTACTTTCATCCCTTAGAAAATCCAATCGATAGCAGCGGAACATTCATAGCCAGTATTGGAGCGGATTATAGTTTTAAAAATGGAGGGATGGTACAGGCGGAAATTATGTTTAACTCCTCCATTGACAAAGATAGAGCTTTTAATTTATCCGATTTTTATACGCAGCGAATTTCGGCAAAAAATCTTTCTTATAACCGATGGACTTTCTTTAGCAGTTTTACCTATCCGGTAACTCCGTTAATTAATTTAAGTTTTTCTGCCATGTATTCACCACAAAATAATTTTGCTTACATGGGACCGGCTTGTTCTTTCTCTGTTTCGGAAAATTTTATGTTTGATATCACCGCTCAAAGTTTCTTTAGTGATATTCCAACTAATGAAGGAGGAGGAGGAACCTATGCATTTATAAGGGGAAAATGGAGTTTTTAGTAATCAAATTTATTTTTAAAAGCAGAATTATTTTACGCGATGTATCACGGGTTTCACCCATGGTTATGCATATTCGACCCGCTTCGGGGTCGAGTCTGGTACAAGAAGCCTTTGTCCACTTTTCCATTAGTTGACAGATCAGCGCATCGTCTGGCGGGATAGGATTGGCAGGTTTCATTATCACCGGACGGCGGTCGGAACCGGGGCTTCGAGTGGCTTCGACATCGGGTTGAGTGGTTTTGGCTTCGTTTTTGTCACGGATTTTGCGTGCTTCGCGGCAAAATCAGCGCCAAAAGCTGACGTTTGGGAGGTTGTTACACCACGGGTTTCACCCATGGTTATGTATATTCGACCCGCTTCGGGGTCGAGTTTGGTACAAGAAGCCTGAAGGGGTTGAATTTTGTTCACTTTTCCATCAGTTGACAAATCAGTGCCAAAAGCTGACGTTTGGGAGGTTGTTACACCACGGGTTTCACCCATGGTTATGTATATTCGACCCGCTTCGGGGTCGAGTCTGGTACAAGAAGCCTGAAGGGGTTGAATTTTGTTCACTTTTCCATCAGTTGACAAATCAGTGCCAAAAGCTGACGTTTGGGAGGTTGTTACACCACGGGTTTCACCCATGGTTATGCATATTCGACCCGCTTCGGGGTCGAGTCTGGTACAAGAAGTCTGAAGGCGATGTAGTGAGCTCAGTCGAACTAGCTTCAACATAAATAACCATCGGTGAAACCGGTGGTACTTG